>JAQUZN010000181.1 GCA_028691315.1 Candidatus Izemoplasmatales bacterium
ATTACGATTACAAGAGAAGCACCAAATTACTCAGGAGAACATTAATGGATAAAATACTGATTATCGATTACGGAAGTCAATATAATCAACTTATCGCAAGAAGAATAAGAGAAATGAATGTTTATGCAGAGATTATTTCTTGCAATACGAAAATTGTACAAGACGGAACAATCAAAGGAATTATTTTATCTGGGGGACCATCTAGCGTTTATGAAGAAGGTGCTCCTACATTAAATAATGATATTTTTGGTTTAAATGTACCAATTCTTGGAATCTGTTATGGCATGCAGCTAATTATGAAAGCATTTGGTGGAATCGTTGAAGCGGGGACAAAAAGAGAATACGGTAAAAAAAATATAGATTTAAAATACCCATCACTTTTAACTGATGGTTTAAGCCCTAGTTCTATTGTTTGGATGTCTCATTCAGACCGTCTTAGTAAAATCCCAGTTTCATTTCGTGTAATTGCTGAAAGTGACATGGCAATTGCAATTACTGAGCATATAAGTAAACCAATTTATGCAGTCCAGTTTCATCCTGAAGTAACACATACAGAAGAAGGAGCAAAACTTTTATCAAACTTTCTATTTAAAATTGTTCATGCATCGCCTTCTTGGAATATGGGAAACTATATTCAACTAGCTGTTAAAAATATAAAAGATATCGTTAAAGATAAGCGGGTTATTCTAGGCCTTTCAGGAGGCGTTGATTCCAGCGTTGCCGCATGTTTACTACATGAGGCAATTGGCGATAAGTTAACTTGCATATTTGTAGATACAGGACTGCTTCGCAAAGGGGAAGCAGATGCGGTGATGTCTGGATATGGTGGATTGTCACACTTGAATATTCAAAAAGTGGACGCAAAAGAAAGATTTATTGAAGCGTTAAAAGGTGTATCTGATCCTGAACAAAAAAGAAAGATTATTGGAAAAGAGTTTGTAACAGTATTTGAAGAAGCTGCTAAGGGGATTAAAGATGCTTCGTTTTTAGCTCAAGGTACGATTTATCCCGATGTAATTGAGTCGATTTCATTAAGTGGGCCTAGTGCTTTGATTAAGAGCCACCATAATGTAGGTGGACTACCTGATCGTCTTTCCCTTCAAATATTAGAACCAATTCGGTATTTATTCAAAGATGAAGTTAGACGTCTTGGGATAGAATTAGGATTACAAAAAGAGCTTGTATATCGTCATCCATTTCCTGGTCCTGGACTTGCGATAAGGATACTTGGAGAAATTACCTTAGAAAAAGTATTAATTCTTCAAGAAGCAGACGCTATCTTAATAGAAGAACTAAGAAATAAGCATTTATATGATAAAGTTTCACAAGCATTTGTGACATTACTTCCGGTTAAAACTGTTGGGGTTATGGGAGATCAAAGAACTTATGAGTATGTATGTGCTATCAGGTGTGTGGATTCAATTGATTTTATGAGCGCCAATGTTTCTAGACTTCCATATGATTTTCTTGAACTTGTTTCTGCAAGAATCACAAATGAAGTGAAAGGGATTAATCGAGTTGTATATGATATAACTTCAAAGCCTCCAGGAACAATTGAGTGGGAGTAAAAGTCAAATAAAGCTTTCATTATTAGTGCTCAAAGAAAGAAACTTTGCAGGGAATTTTGTAAAATTCCGTAATGACAAGACATATAAAAATGAAATAGTTTCCAAAAGTTGGAGATATGGTATACTAGCCATAATTCTCTGATGAAGGGAACTATTTTTGTTGAAAGCCTTGATTTTGTGTATCAAATGTGATACAATTATTACGAGGTGATAAATATGAGAAACGAAGTTATCCACGTTAGAGTATCAGATGATCTTAAGGATTCGGTAGAGATTATTTTAAATGGTTTAGGTATTACTTTATCATATGCAATCAATATGTATTTAAAACAAATCGAGTTGAATCGTGGAATTCCATTTCAAATCGTATTGCCAAATCAGAAAAAACAAAAGGAAATTGAGATGTTAGCTCATGCAATTAATCAAACTGGTGGAAAGGAAGTCAACGCATATGGTACCAAGATACTTGGGTTATATGCTCAGAATTTGATTGATTATGAAACTACAGTTTTCGCTTTGGGGAGAAACTTATCATGAAAGACCCTTATTTATATGAAGATTCTGATGTTCTAATTAATAAAGCAAACATCAAAGTTAGAAGTCTTTTGGATGAATTTGAAAATCGTATGACAACACTTGGCTTGATTACAATTCTAAAAACCGATATGAAGATTATAGAGGTTAAAGATATTTTTCAAATCCATAAAACATTATTTTCAAATGTTTATGAATGGGCGGGACAGAAAAGAACTATTAATATATTCAAAAACGAACCTATTTTGAATGGGTTGAGTGTCGAGTACACTAGTTATAATCAAATTAATAAGGAGTTAGAGATAGTAACAGCCACCTATTTCAAGCAGAAATGGGAAGTCCTTTCTAAAGAAGAGTTTATGCATCTGTTTACTAGAATGATAGCAAAAATTTGGCAAATACATCCATTTAGGGAAGGAAACACAAGAGTTATATCGGCATATGGGTTATTATTTTTAAAACAAAATGGATATAAATTCGATGTTGATATCATTGCAAAAAATGCAAAGTATTTTAGAAATGCACTTGTTATGGCATCCCTTAATGAATATGCAGAATACAATTATCTACAAAATATTTTATTTGATGCCATTGAAGGGAAACATTCAGAACCAAATACATCAAAATACAATAAAATTAAAGGTTATGATGTCAATCAGTATGAGTACAATTATCATGAGGTTAAAAAATGAAACAACCAGATAAATTGAGATAAAACAATAATCTTTAAATCAAGAAGGTTTTTCCATATTATGATTATTTTGTTAAAAGTTGTAGGCTTCTGAACCATAAAAAGTAAACTTGGTGGTGAAAGACCACTGTGGGGGTACTCACTGACCAACCACTAACTAAGCACAAGATATCCATCGCGAGATGTGAACTAGAGGAAGTGCTAAGGTAAAATCTTGACGTGATGAACAAAAACTAGATAAAAGGCATTCATAATGGGTAAGAGAACAGTACATCTCTCATTCTTGGATTATTCAAAGAACCATCAGCAACGCTCGATTAGAAAAAAGAGGTCTCGTGAGTGCACGCGACCACTATTTAAAAGTACATACTGTAATATAAATTGAACCGTCGTATACGTGTTCCGTACGTACGGTGGTGGAGAGGGGCGAAAGTTAATAAAACTTAGCCTCTACTTGATTTTTCTATAATTCGAGTAATCTTTGTTTGATAAATTTTTTTAAATTTGTCGAACGATTAGATATTCAAAAATGAAAAAGTTACCATAAAAATACAATTTATGATAGGAAACAAAAAAGTATTGTGATATAATTCTATTGTATAAAAATGGTAAATATGCCAAATAAATTTATTGGAGGTACAAAGTGATCATAAAAAGAAACTTGTATTTGAATAAACTAATTCGAAGACAACATAACGGCTTAGTAAAGATAATTACAGGGATGAGAAGAACTGGTAAATCATATTTGTTATTTCATTTGTTCCATGATTACCTGGTAGAAAACAATATTGAAGAATCCCATATCATTGAAATTGCTTTTGATGATCGAGCAAATAAACGT
>JAQUZN010000182.1 GCA_028691315.1 Candidatus Izemoplasmatales bacterium
CCTTTGGATAAATAGTCTTTTGCCATATTCAAAGTTTCAATATCTTTGTAATCAGATAAATCATCAAAATGAACACCCGTCATCCCTATTTCTTCGCCTTGATAAACATAAGGAGTTCCTTGCATAGAATATAAAACAGTCGCAAGCATTTTTGCGCTATTTACTCGGTGTTCTAAACTGCCATATCTAGAAACTGCTCTTGGCTGATCATGATTGGCAAAAAACAAAGAATTCCATCCTTGATCGTATAAATCATCTTGTAGTTTTTGATAAAACTGTTTCATTTCTACTAAATTTAAAGGTTTCAACTCCCATTTACCTAGTCCTTGAACCTCGTCTAACCCTAAATGGCCAAAGTGAAAAATCATATTTAAAAACCCATGATCTAAAGAGGTTATTTCCCTTGCGCGTTCATTCGATATAGAAGGCATTTCTCCTACTGTAAAAACGTCTCTTCCCTTAAAACAATTCTCATATAATTCTTTTAAGCGTTCATCTAAATATGGCCCATCACCAAGCTGAAAATGGTCAACGTCTTTTCCAATTAAATCTATGACATCCAGTCTAAAGCCATCAATTCCTAAATCTAGCCAATAGTTAATCATATCAAAGATTGCTTTTCTAAGTTTTGTATTTTGCCAGTTTAAATCAGGTTGTTTTTTACTAAAAAGATGAAAATAGTATTGATTTGTTAATTCATCTAGTTCCCATGCAGAGCCAGAAAAAACAGATGTTATATCTGATGGAGCATCTCTCCATATGTAATAATCCCGATAAGGATTCGTTAGATCTTTTCTGGACTCCTCAAACCACACGTGTTCATTTGATGTATGGTTCACTACTAAATCCATTATCAACTTCATTCCCAATTCATGCGTTTTTTTAAGTAGTAAAACAAAATCACCCATCGTTCCAAATATCGGATTTATATCATAATAATTCGAGATGTCATATCCATTATCATCCATTGGCGACGCGTAAATAGGCGATAACCATATCACATCAACCCCTAAGTCCTTAATATATGAGAGTTTAGAGATGATTCCTAAGATATCACCAATGCCATCATCATTAGAGTCCATAAAACTTAGTGGATATATTTGATAAACAATTGATTTTTGCCACAAAGAAATCGGGTGTTTCATATGTAGGTTCTCCTCATATCGAAACAAAATAGAAACGTTTCAATCTATTTCTATTTTACACGAATATTTCGTAAAAAACAATTCTTTTCAACAAGAAACAGTTTCTCTAAATAAAAAGAAAGAATCGCTTAATCGCGATTCTAAATTTATATTAAGCTTTGCTATTTCAAAGTTGGAACATATTTTGATGATTGATTACCCAGTTTGTATTACTCATTTTTACTAAAACCTCGATGATGCTTTTAACCGCAAAATTTTCATAATTACTATATCTAAATTCCACCGAAAAGCTAGAAGTTTGATCCGCTAAAACGCCAATGGAGGTTATGTCACAAGACAATGCATCACAATATAAATATAACTGAATCTTTTCAAGTGACAAATTCGTAAACTCTAGTACAGAACTATAAGGGGTTCCTGAAAGTGTTCCTAAAGAATCAGGAACTTGATTTCCAAGAGCATTTAAAAGCGTCATTGCATTATACTCAATTGTATCCAACCGGCTCGTAAAGACAAAATATAAAATTGGTTCATTTACTTCATTATAATATACTAAAGTCGCTTTTGTGAGTTGATATGTTGAATAATCTACTTCGACTTTAGGAGTTATAGAAATATTTCCTGTAGTTGGGGTTAAACTTTCGCAAGAAACAAGTAGTAATGTTAATATAAAAACAAAAAGCAATAAAATTTTTCGCAAAATGATTACCCCCAAAAATAATATTTATAAATGATCACTTAAATTATACTATGATTTAAGTAAAATAGTACAGTTTTGCATACTAAAGTGTAAAAAAAACACAGGATGTGGAGTCCCATGTTTTTGTTTGGCTGATTAACGTTTACTAAATTGTGGTGCTCTACGTGCGCCTTTAAGTCCGTATTTTTTACGTTCTTTAGCACGAGGATCTCTGGTAATTAAGCCAGCTGGTTTTAGAATTTTACGATATTCTGGATTTACCTCTAATAAAGCACGAGTGATTCCATGTCGAATCGCTCCCGCTTGGCCAATTAAGCCTCCGCCTCTTACGTTGACGGAAATATCAAATGTTGATTCATTCGCTGTTAAAACTAAAGGTTGTCCAATATCTAAGCGAGCAAGTGATGAGGGAATATAATGTGTAAATTCTCTACCATTAATAACAATGGCTCCTTTACCTGGTCTTAAAATCACGCGTGCAACAGCAGATTTTCTTCTTCCTGTTCCACGATACATAACTGATTTTGCCAATTTATCTTCCTCCTATCCTTTTAATTCCATTACGGTTGGTTGTTGAGCAGAATGCTTGTGCTCTTCTCCACCATAAACGAATAATTTTCGATACATTTGATTTCCTAATTTTCCTTTTGGTAACATTCCTTTAATCGCAAATTCAACCAATTTGTATGGTTTTTCTTCCATTAAGACTTTCGCAGTTTTAGTTTTCAAACCACTCGGGAAATTGGAATGAGTATAATACATCTTATCATTCCATTTGTTTCCAGTTAATTCGATTTTGCTCGCATTAATAACGATAACATAATCACCACAATCTACGTGTGGTGTAAATGTTGGTTTATGTTTTCCTCTTAATACAGATGCAACTTCTGTCGCTAAACGTCCTAATCTTTTTCCAGTAGCGTCAATTACGAACCATTTACGTTCGATCGTATTCTCATTTGCCATGTAAGTTTTCATTTTGTTTCCTCCTTAAATTTTTATTTAAAGAGCTTGTGGGCTATTTAAAACAAAAATGTACCTTTTATATAATATCATTCCTAGTGTCGATAGTCAATCATTATTGTTCCTAATTGATAATCTTTTTTGAAAAATTCCCTTTCACTTTTTGAACGCCGGTCATCACCACAAAAGCATTTGGGTCGATTTCAGAAATAATGCGTAAATACTTCTGAATTTCATGTGCAGAAATCACCGCATACAAAATTGTTTTCTCTTGATGTGTATATGCTCCGATCGCATCAAGCATGGTAACACCATGCGGTAATCTTGTTTTTAATTCATCTGCCAAATCTAATCCGTGGGTAGTAATTACTTCTAACTTCATAAAATTATACCCTGTAAATACTTTATCCATCACAATTGATGATAATAATTGGGAAATAATTGTGTATATTGCAATGTCTAAACCAAATATAACACCAGCCGCCAAAATAATAGCTCCATGTAAATAAATCTGATAGGTTCCTACAGATCTTCCGGTTTTTATCGACCAATATTGGAATATAATCGATGTTCCCCCACTGCTTGTTCCCGCGTTATGTAATATCCCGTTTCCGACACCGCCTAAAATACCACCAATGATTGCGCTTGTAAGAATGTCATCCCCCAAAATGCCAATGGGTACTTTAAATAACAAAATAACAGATGCGATAATAACGGATACTAGTGTCCAGATAATAAATCTTTTGCTTAATTTTCTGTATCCAAATATTAGTAAGGGTATTTGTAAAACAAACACCAAAAGTCCTAAAT
>JAQUZN010000183.1 GCA_028691315.1 Candidatus Izemoplasmatales bacterium
TTATCCTGAGCCAGGATCAAACTCTCCATTTGTTTATGGTTTGTTTTTCTTAACTCTTCTTTTTTTTACTCAAATTGTGGTTTTTTGTTTGTTAATATATCTGTTCAGTTTTCAAAGACCCAAATTGCGCACTCTTTGCGCGCTTTTATATTGTATCATACCGATTTTTTTATGTCAACTATTATTTACTGCTTTTCGAGTAAATTTATAAAAAAAAAGCTAAAACTAAATCATAAGATAATGACCTAACTTTAGCCATTTAAAAAGGTTAGAAACATCATTCCTAAACTTATAAATATTTAGTGCGCACCAATAAATCGTAAAATATCATTATAGGTTACATAAACCATTAAAGCGATTAACAAGAAGAAAACAATTGTGTGTAACCAGTTTTCAACTTTTTTGTTTGGTTTTCTCTTTGTAATAGCCTCATAACCAATAAAAACAATTCTTCCACCATCTAATGCTGGAATGGGTAATAAATTGACAATTCCAAGATTGACTGATAAAAATGCCACAAAACTAATTAGTGAATAAAATCCTTGGCTCGCAGCATTTGAAGTCAATGTATATATCCCTAAAAATCCGCCCATATCAGAAAGCCCAACCTGAGAACTAGTAAATAACAACCCAAGTGTCTTATAAATTGAAGTAGCTGCATTTCCGAAGTTTATAAAGGCGTTTTCGACTCCACCAATTAAACTAAAATGGTTAGACCCAGAGATACCAATACGAGAATAAAAAACGTCGTACCCCATTGCATCTAAAACGTCACTGCTATAGCTAACATATGAAAATGTTAAAGTTTCTGTTCCTCTTAAAACAACAATTACTGTTGGATCATCATCTGTTGAACCCTCAGTGTATGCAAGAGCATAAGTAATCAAATCATTCCAAGAAGCAAATGTGTGACCATTGATACTTTGAATAATATCCCCTTGTAATAATTCGGAGTCTTGATAAAGCGGAGAAAGAATAATTAAATCGTTTGATGAAACATCAGCCACAAATCCAAGTCCATAAAATATATACTGTGGTTGTATTGCAGGCAAATTTATTTCTTCGCCATCACGAATGACAGTAAAAACAAAGGTTGAGTTAGTTTGATATTTGGCAAGCTCAGTATTCACTGTAGAAATATTGTCTGAAGATGTCCAAGCAGAAACATCAATACCATTGATTTTAGTAATCTCATCTCCTGGTAATAATACCTCATAAGCGGGCATTCCAACTGAAACAGATCCTACAACAGTGCTGCTAGGATTTGGAACTCCTAGCATCAATGCTAGAAATAAATAGAGGACAATTGCTAAAACAAAATTCATAAGTGGTCCACCAAATGCGGTTAAAAAGCGCTGCATTTTCGTTTTATTCGTGAAATTGCGTTCATATGGTGCTATCTGCATTTGATTCTTATCAAACACATAGAAAGCATCTCTTTTAACAGTATATCCGTTGATATATAGAGGCGTGTTATCTTTTCCTTGTAAATTGATTGATTCAACAACAATTTCTTCTAAATCTAGAAATTTTGGATTTTGATAGTTGACAATAATTTTATCTACTTCGCCATCTAAACTTAATCCAATCCTAATTTTTTGTCCGACTTTAATCACTTCAGACTCTACTTCTTCACCCGACATTGTCACAAATCCACCGAATGGAATCGCACGAATCGCGTAAGTTGTTTCACCAACTTTTTTACCCCAAATTTTAGGGCCCATTCCAAAAGAAAACTCATGACAAAGAATACCGGCTTTTTTGGCAAAATATAAATGTCCTAATTCATGAAGACAAATTACAACACTTAACACGATTAAAAAAACTAAAATATTTCCTAGAGTTCCAAAAAACGATAAAAACATAGTTTACTCCTTCACTTTCCAAAGAGAATATACATCTTGCTTTATTTGTTCATCAAGAGCAAGTAATTCTTCCAGTGTAGGCGAAGTTATCACTTTATGTGACTCTATTTGATGGGCAATAATCAAAGGTATTTCTAAAAATGGAATTAAATCATCTAAAAATAATTGAACCGCAGCTTCATTTGCTGCATTTAGCACACAAGGCATTGATCCGCCTTGAATAAACGCTTGTTTTGCATATGTAAAACAAGGATATTTTTCTTCATTCATTTTCTCAAAATTCAAGTTACCGATCTGACTTAATTGAATGGACTCAGTTAAAGATGGTTTTCTGTTTGGATAAAACATAGCATACTGAATTGGCAATCTCATATCATGACTAGAAAGTTGAGCTTTTATAGAGTGGTCTTTGAATTCTACTAGCGAATGAATAATACTTTCTTTATGAATAATAGTATCAATTTGATCGATACCTAAATCAAATAAATATGCTGCTTCAATCACTTCAAATCCTTTATTCATCATTGTTGCAGAATCGATAGTAATCTTATCACCCATTGTCCAATTAGGATGATTTAATGCCTCTTTTTTAGTCACTGAAGCTAATTGTTCTAGGGAGTAGTCCCTAAATGCGCCACCTGAGGCAGTAATAATGACTTTTTGAACTTCCTCTATTTTTTCCCCAACTAAACACTGCCATATAGCTGAATGCTCTGAGTCAATGGGATAAAGAGAAACTTTATATTCGGCCAATAATTGTTTGATTAGAACGCCACCGACTACTAACGTTTCTTTATTGGCTAATAGAATATTTCTTTTAATTTTAATTGCTTCTACAGTGGGGTGTAACCCACTAATTCCCACAAGAGCATTAATTAAAACACCAGCGTTGTCTTTTGGTTTGAAAGTAGCCGCATGAATTAACCCGGTTTTCCCATATCCAAAGATAACCTCTGGAAATAAGTCACTAAATGCATCGGCTTCATTTTTTGTATTAACACTAACAAATTCAGGTTTATATTTTCCAATTAAATACATCAAATCTTTCATTCTTTTATGAGACGACAAACATATGATTTTAAACTCATCTGGATATAAATCAACAATTTCCAGTACTTGTCTTCCGATTGAACCTGTAGACCCTAACAAATAGATATTTTTCATGATAGACCAATAACTAATAAAAAGACTGCTAAGTGTAAAGATGCGAACATTGCTGAATCAAAACGGTCTAGTACTCCACCGTGGCCAGGGAAAATATTAGAATAATCTTTTATTCCTGCATCTCGCTTAAATTTTGAGGCGACTAAATCACCAATTTGTGCTATAGCAGATAAAAAGATTGATAATATCAAAACATATATGATAGAAAATGAAAAAGCATCAAAAAGATATGCAAATAACGTTGCAAACCCACTTCCTAAGACAAGTCCAGCAACACTTCCCTCAACACTTTTTTTGGGGCTAATTTTTGGAGCAATCTTATGCTTTCCAAACTTCACGCCAAACAAATATGCAAAAGTATCCGTAAAAATTGATACAACAAGTAAGTAAATAATTATCTCTAATCCTTGATTTCTTAAAAATGCCAATGCCACAAAACCAAGCGTTGTGTATAAAATGGTTATAAGTGCATTTCCGAGATCAATAACTTCAAATTTATCAACGAAAATAAATAAGGTAAAATAAATTAGTAAATTAATAACCAAATATAAAACGAAAAATTCTAAAGCAACAA
>JAQUZN010000184.1 GCA_028691315.1 Candidatus Izemoplasmatales bacterium
AAAATAATACTACATTTTATTTAATAGCTATTTCTAAGTTTGATGAGAATAATAAAGCTAACTCATCTAGAAAAAAGATAAGAAATTGTGTAGATGAATTGATTGAATTTTATGATACTAATGGTCAAGGATACCAAATCTTCATTCCTTTATTTGGAACTGATAGATCTAGAGCAGATTTGAATCATCAACAAGCATTTAAAATTATAAAAAATGCCGTTTTAACAAATGAAAAATCGATTCATGGAATTATTAATATAGTTGTTTACAAAAAAGATAAAGATAAAGTATCGATATTTAAGTAGGAGGAAAATATGGCGTATAGAAATAAAACATATATTGCTTTTGATGGTGATAACGACATGCAATATTATAGAGTTATGACTGCGTGGGCTAGCAATAAATTTATAGATTTCGATTTTTATGATGCTCATGAATTAAATTATTCCCATGATTGGGCACAAACCGAAAGCATCAAAAGACAATTGCATGAACGTTTGGAAAATAGTAAGTTGTTTATTTTACTTATTGGTAATTCAACTAAAAGATTAACTAGATTCGTTGAATATGAGGTGGAAACAGCAATGAGAATGAAACTTCCTATTATATGTGTCAATTTGAATGGAAATAGGCAGATGGATAGTTTATCCCCTGATTGGTTTGGAGAGTATCCAAGAGTATACGTTTCATTTAAAGAGAAAATAATAAAGCATGCCATGGATAATTGGCCTACTGATAGAAATTGTTTATATGGAAGAGGTTCCTACTATTATAACGATAACGTTTATAGTTCATTGGGAATTGGTAGGTGGGAATAATATGGAATATAGAACAAAAACATACATTGCAGGTGACTGGACAGGAGATCAAGATGCAATTAGTAAATTATATGAATGGAAAAATAATTCCAAATTGATTCTTGATTTTGTTGATGCCCATGAATATACACAAGCTTCTGATGATGACTTATTTTGTAGTATAAAATCATCACTTAGGAAAAGACTAAATGTTTCAAAGACTTTTGTTTTAATTGTTGGAAAACAAACTAAGCTTTTAACAAAAGGTAGTTGTCAATTTTGTAAGAGTTATAGTAGTTATCACACTAGATGCTACAGGGATTACAGTGTTGATTATAGAAGTTATATAGAATATGAATGTCAAATGGCAATTAAAGATTATAATGATGGTCTATTGAAGAGAATAGTGATTATTTATAATTATGCAAATGTGGATAAGAGTAAGTGCCCAGATTGTATAACAAATTATGGTAAGCATATAGTTATGTATTATCATGGAAAAGATGGTAAAGACTATTGGAATTATTCGGAGATTAAAGAAGCACTATCATAATAATTTATGCTTTAATAGGAGGTACTAATTATGGCCCAAAAAGATGTTATTGTAGAACTTTTGAAAAAGAATAAAGCGATGACACAATCTGATTTTTCAATTGAGATGTATGGCGATAATAAGCATCTGCCTAATGTTTATGCATCATTAATGTTTTTAGTAAAGTCAGGAATTGTTGTAAGAACAGGAGAACACCCATCATACTATTCTTTATCAAATGATAATTTGAGTGATTTGATGAAATTTCATAAGAATGAATCAGAACGAATAGTATATAAAAAATCTAAAGTTTCAATACCAACTCCATCTAATGAAGAAGTTGAATATTGGCTAAGAACATGGGACTCGTTACCTGATTATACAGTTCAAGAAGAAGCGATTAATGAATTATTTCAAGGACAATATAAGTCCAACAAAAGTTTAAAAAATATAATAATTAAGTGTTCTGTCTTAAACGACTTCTATAGCACTAATATTTTTAAAGTATATCCAGTAGCGTGTCATATTTTGAAATTGGATATTGATGAGAGGTTAAACAAAGGTGATATCTCTATTGTTAATGAAATAGCAAACAATAAAATTGCCAATAAAGAGAAAAATTTTTATTCCTTTGCATCAAAATATTGTAGTCACCATAATCAAGATGACTATCCAATTTACGATTCATATGTAGATCAAATGTTAAGACATTTTAGAAATGCCGATGGATTTACAAATTTTTATAATGATGACTTAAAGGATTATAAGAAATTTAAAGATATTCTCTTAGAATTTAAAAAGTTTTACAAGCTTGATGAGTATTCTCTAAAAGATTTAGACAAATATTTATGGCAAGCAGGAAAAAAATATTATCCAAAAAAATATAAGAAAAAAAGCAGGTGATTGTTATGATAGGTGAAGATATTTCAAAGGATCTAGTTTATTCTACGGTTAGATTAACATGCTTCAATGAAAAAACAATTTCAAGGGGTACTTCATTCTTTATGACTTATGAATTTGAAAACACAAACATTACCGCATTGGTTACTAATAAACATGTTGTATGTGAAGATGAAGGAAAAACTGTTGTATATAAGAATGCTAAATTTGTAATATCATGCATAGAAAACGGGAATATAAAAGACGATAAAAAAGTAGAATTTATTATAGACGACTTAGACAAACGCATAGTATTTCACGATAATCAAAACGTTGATTTGTGTTTTATTTTTTTAAATGACAAGATAAATGAGAGTATCAAACCGGGAAATAATATTTATTATAGGTCATTAAATACAAATCTAATCATTAATGATGAGTATTCCAAGACACTAAAGCCAATAGAAGATGTTATTATGATCGGATATCCAATTGGATTAATAGATGAATACAATAATAAACCAATTGTTAGGAAAGGAATAACAGCTACATCATACTCTTTAGATTATAATGGCAAAAAAGAATTTTTAATTGATATTGCCTGCTATCAAGGATCAAGTGGTTCTCCTGTTTTTATAAGGCAAGATGGTCTTGGAAAGGAACAAACAGCAAACGGATTAACAATTGGTTTGACTACAAGCTATGCTTTTTTGGGTGTATTGTATGCTGGTCCATATAATGTGGTCGAGGGTGAAATAGGAGTTTCAGAAATACCATGTAAAATGGTGCCGATATCAAAGACTAAAGTGATGATTAATTTAGGCTGTGTAATCAAACCATGCAGAATAATGGAATTATTTGAAAAGGTAAGAAATGCTCAACAAAAATAGAATTACAATAAATATAATTTCAATTGTTTTGTTTGCGATATTCGCATTTTCATGTAAATCAAACAGCACCCCTACTCTAACTACTGATGAGCCTAGTACAACAATTATTACTCCTTCAGATGATAATCAAACAACTCAGGAAGATGAAACTGCCAATATGGAATTAACATTAAAAATAAATGATATAGAAGTAGATGTAATATGGACTGACAATGATTCAGTAAGAGCTTTGAAGAATCTTGCTAAAAATGGATTAACTATAAATATGAGTAAGTATGGTGGATTTGAGCAGGTAGGATCAATTGGCTCTACATTGCCATCATCTGATACTAGAATAACTACTAATCCAGGAGATATAGTCTTATATTCATCTAATCAAATAGTAATATTCTATGATTCTAATACTTGGTCTTATACAAAATTAGGACACATCAATTTATCTAAAAGTGAATTAACTGATTTGCTTGGTGATGAAGATACTGTAACTATTACAATAG
>JAQUZN010000185.1 GCA_028691315.1 Candidatus Izemoplasmatales bacterium
TATAAATTTAAATGGCCAATACTTTGGCCATTTTTTTGTCTTTGAAAACAGTTTCAATGAGCATTATACTTGACATATGACACCCTGTCATATAAAATTTTTATGACTTCTATGAGAGGTAATATAATATGCCAAAACAAACATTTATGAATTTATCGGAAGAAAAAAAAGCCAAAATTTTTAGCGCAGCGAAATCGGAATTTTCAACAGTCTCTTTTTCTAAAGCTTCGATAAATCAAATAATTAAAGACGCAAAAATATCTAGAGGCAGTTTTTATATGTATTTTGAGGACAAGTATGACTTAATCGGATATATGTTATCATCATTCCAAGAAAATATTAAGTCATTTTTAATGTCAGAACTTAAGGCAGCAAATGGAGATTTAACAAAAACTGTTATTGGTGTACATGATTATCTTTATCATTTGTACGAGGATAAAGAAAACCAGGGTTTTGTTAAAAATATGATTTTATTTTTTCAGTCTACTGATGTAGTAGATATGTCTAAGTGGATTGACAAACAACCAATTAAGCAAAGCATTTTTCGAATGACTCCATTAATTGACCTATCATTATTTGCATTCCAAAGTGAAGATGATATAAAAGCTACTATTGATATAATATTTTCCGTTTTGAAATCATCGTTAGTGAATGCATTTGTTCGTAATCTTTCACTTGAAGAATCGAAAAGACATTTAGAATCATATTTAAGAATAATTCAGTTTGGTTACCAAAGAAGAGGAGAAAAATAGCATGTTAAAATTAATCGACGTTAGTAAAAATTACACAGTTGGAGAATTTACCCAAGTTGCATTAAATAAAGTTAACTTAGAATTTCGTCAAAATGAGTTTGTGACGATATTAGGTCCATCAGGTTGTGGCAAAACTACTTTGCTTAATATCGTTGGAGGACTCGATCATTATGACTCGGGAGATCTAATTATTAATGGTAAGTCGACTAAAGATTTTGAAGAAGAAGAATGGGATATGTATCGAAATAATTCCATTGGGTTCATCTTCCAAAGTCATAATTTAATTCCTCATTTAAGTGTTTTACAAAACGTTGAAATGGGTATGACTTTAAGTGGAGTTGCTTCTTCAGAACGCAAACAAAGAGCAATCGAAGTGTTAAAAGAGGTTGGACTTGCCGATCACATCTATAAACGCCCCAATCAATTATCAGGAGGGCAGTCACAAAGAGTAGCAATTGCTAGAGCGCTTGCGAATAATCCGGATGTTGTTTTAGCAGATGAGCCTACTGGCTCACTCGATTCTGTCACCAGTGTTCAGATTTTAGAGTTAATTAAGAAAATCGCAAAAGATAAACTTGTTATCATGGTGACACATAACTCAGAACTTGCTATGAAATATTCTTCACGAATAATCAACTTAAAAGATGGACAAGTTGTTGGCGATTCAAATCCAGTGATGGAAGCTAAAAGTAACTCATCGACATTTTTACTTAAGAAAACATCAATGAGTTATAAAACGGCTATTATTTCGTCTATTAATAACATAAAAACTAAAATTGGTAGGACCTTGTTAACGGCTTTTGCTGGAAGCATAGGGATCATTGGAATTGCATTAATCTTATCTCTATCCAATGGACTTGATCAAGAAATTTCAAGTTTCGAACAAGAAATGTTGGCCGGATACCCAGTTTCTATTCCCCAAAATGTTGTTGATTTAGAGAAAATAAGGTCATTTGGAATTGAAGAATTGACTCCATATCCAAGTACAGATTATGCTACAGCGTTTGAAATGAACTTCACGAAACAAAATATTATTACTAAAGACTATATTGACTACGTTGATGATTATGTTACAAATATTGCTCCGGATAGTATTTCGGGGGTGAAATACGTACATAATATGAATTTAACGTTATTAAAGAATGTCGGAACGGATTCGTTTCCTACCTATATTCCTTTACAAAAGGATTTAAAAGATCCTGTTGAAGACAATACTTCGATATTTTCAAGTTCGTTTTTTACTTTGCTTCCTGAAGGAAATGTATTACAAGATAATTATGATTTAATCTATGGAACAATGCCAGTTAATGATGTGTCATCAGGTACATTTCAAGCTTTGCTTGTCGTTGATGAATATAATCGAATATACAAACCAACCCTTCAAATATTAGGATTTGATACAGATACACTTACGGAGTTTGCTTTTTCTGATATTGTTGGAGAAAAATTTAAACTATTTGTTGGTGAATATACAGATTATGTCACCGATGTTTCCTCTGGCCTTGATTTAGAAATATCCGGTATTATCCGTATTAAGGATGGTTCCAATGTCAATTTGCTATATAACGGATTAGGATATACCTCTGATTTAACAGATTACATTTTAGAAGCGTATCCGGATCAAGTTGGTGACATCAATGGAATCTATGTTTATCCAAATGATTTTGAATCGAAAGATGCACTGAAACTTTACTTAGATGAATACAATACTAAGTTTGAAGCTGACGACCCAGCTAGGATCGATTACGTTGATCAAGCAGCCGTATTTACTTCGATGATTAGAGGCGTTATTGATACTGTATCTATCGTACTTATCGCATTTGCTGGTATTTCTCTTGTGGTTTCGTCAATAATGATTGCGATTATTACATATATTTCTGTTTTAGAAAGAATTAAGGAAATTGGTGTTTTACGTGCTCTAGGAGCAAGAAAGAAAGATATATCACGCGTATTCAATACAGAGAACTTGCTTATTGGATTTGGCGCAGGTGTTGTGGGTATTGGAATCAGTTTGTTATTAATTATTCCGATAAATTTAATTATTGAGAATTTAGCTGATGTTTCGAATGTTGCTAAATTATCAGTGTTACATATTGTAGCATTAGTTTTAATAAGCACAGTTCTCGCATTTGTTGCAGGACTCATTCCAGCGAGAATGGCTTCGAAAAAAGATCCAGTAATTGCACTAAGAACAGAATAACGTTTATAGCCAGTCTTTTAGACTGGTTTTTATTTTTACGAACAGTCCCCATTGCTTTATGCGAGCTAATAATCATATATACAAACGATTAAGAGTATGTTATAATATCTTCATTATGATAGAAAAAGGAGAATATTGTGAAAGAAATATTAGATAAAATCAAAACTATTCTTTCTACAAATACTGAAGATTTTTCAGAACCATTTGTTGAAGATGAAATGGTTGAAGCATATGATGAATTTGAAATGGAAGAATTATATACTGATATCTACGTATTAGTAAGAAATATTGATGAATTTTATGGTGAAAATGCTAGTCAAAAGGCAGCATTACTACTTGAATCATTTTTACTTGAAAGCATGGTTTTATTAAAAAAAGATCCCGAGAACATCGTTGTGGAATCGGGAGAATTTTATGTTAAGGCAACATCATTTACTCCAGATGGCGAAGTTGTTTTAAGTGTTTTTGAAGATGTGGTTTTAATTAACTCAATGATTGAATATTATAATGACGCTTTAGCAAACAACGAATTTCCACAAATGGAAATCGGAATTGGTTTCGCGACATTTGTGAAAGAAGACATGTTCGAAGAAGACGATGAATGTGACTCCGATGATGAGTCTTGCTGTTGTCAT
>JAQUZN010000031.1 GCA_028691315.1 Candidatus Izemoplasmatales bacterium
ACCGCAAGATGAAAATTATGATGGATGAAGTATTTAACCATACATCTCGAGATTCAAGATTATTAAAAGAACATCCCGAATGGTTCTACAAAAATCCAAAAGGTGAGTTTGCAAACCGTGTCGGTGAGTGGTGGGATGTAACTGATTTTGATTATTCCGATAAAGCCTTATGGGTTGAACTTGCGGATACTTTAAAAGAATATGCCAAAATGGGTGTTGATGGGTTTAGAATGGATGTTGCAAGTCTTGTACCTCTTGATTTTTGGTTTTATGCAAGAAAAGTAGTATCCAAAGTCAATAAAAACGTTATTTGGTTAAGCGAATCAGTACATGGAAGCTTCGCAAAGTATATTCGTGATCAAGGATTTTCATGCTCATCAGAATCAGAAATATATCAAGCATTTGATATGGCTTATGATTACGATGCATACCCATATTATGAGGCTTATTTAAAGGGCGAACGTCCTTTTAAAGAATATTTAGAAGCGATTGCTAGACAAGATGAAATATATCCGCAAAATTATGTGAAAATGAAAAACCTAGAAAATCATGATTGTCCAAGAATTGCCGATTCTGTCAATAATAATATGGATAAAATATTAAACTGGACTGGTTTTATTTTCTTTCAAAAGGGTTCCACAATGCTTTATGCAGGTGAAGAATATTGTTCAAACATTAGACCAGACTTGTTCGAAAAAAACGTATTTAACCGGACAGACGATATTCAGAAATTTATTACTAAACTTGCTAAACTGAAGAAAAGAAACGTATTTTCATCTGGAATATATACGGTTCATTACCCCGAAGTTGATGGTGTAGCTTATCAAACATTTGAAAATGACAAAGAGTTACTAATCGGAATTTTCAATGTTGGATTAAACTCTGGAAAGATTAAAGTTGAACTTGAAGATGGTGCATACAAAAACATATTGGGATCAAAAAAGGTAAAAGTAGTAAATAAGGAAATTACGCTTTCAAATCAACCAATTGTTCTTCAAATTAAAAAGTAATGGTCGCCAAATGCGACCATTTTTTCTTTTTGAATTCATAAAATATGGTATAATAGTTACTTAAGGATGTGATAACTTGAAAAACCCTATCGTACATGTTATTGGTGCTGGGCTTGCGGGTGTTGAAGCAAGTTATCAACTTGCCAAAAGAGGAATTCATGTTAAGTTATATGAAATGAAAAAAAATAAGAAATCTCCAGCACATAAAAGCGAGAATTTTGCTGAACTTGTATGTTCTAATTCATTTCGAAGTAATTCTTTACAAAATGCTGCAGGCGTTTTAAAGGAAGAATTACGAATTCTCGATTCACTGGTTATTCAGTGTGCAGATGAATTTCAAGTTCCTGCAGGAAGTGCTCTTGCTGTTGATAGAGATTTGTTTTCTGAGGCTCTTACTAAATTGATTAGAAATAATCCTATGATTGAAGTTATTGAAGAGGAAGTCACTGTTTTACCTGAAGGTAATGTTATTGTTGCTACTGGCCCACTGACAAGTGATTCTCTATTTAACTATATAAAACAAATAACCGAAGAAGATGAACTGTTTTTCTTTGATGCAGCTGCTCCAATTATTGAGTTTGAATCGATTGACATGACTAAAGCTTATTTTAAAAGCAGATATGATAAAGGTGAAGCAACCTATATCAATTGTCCAATGACTAAACAAGAGTATGATTTGTGGTATGAAGAGTTAATTAAGGCAAATTGTGTTGTGCCAAAAGATTTTGAACTGAAAGTATTTGAAGGCTGTATGCCTTTTGAAGAAATCGCTAGACGAGGATATCAGACTCTACTTTTTGGTCCAATGAAGCCTGTCGGCCTTCGAAAACCAGATGGTTCGAGACCATATGCAGTTGTTCAATTAAGACAGGACAATGCAACAGCTAGTTTATATAATATTGTTGGGTTTCAAACCCATCTAACATTTTCGGAACAATTAAGAATTATACGCTTAATTCCTGGTTTGGAAAATGCAAATATCGTTAGGTATGGAGTGATGCACAGAAACACCTATATTAATGCCCCAAAAATATTAAATGAGTACTATCAAACGAAGAAATATCCTCAAATCTTTTTTGCAGGACAACTCAGTGGCGTTGAAGGGTACGTAGAGTCTGTTGGAAGTGCAATGGTTGCATCTATTAATATGGCCAATATGATTCATAATAAACCTTTCATATCATTTCCTGTAGAAACCGCTCTTGGTTCACAAGCACATTATTTAGCTACAGCTGATCCTGCTTTCTTTCAACCCATGAATGCTAATTTTGGTCTTTTTCCTGCGCTAACGCAGCAGCACTTTAAAAAACAAAGAAAGGACTTGATGGCTCAAAGAAGTCTTGATTCATTAAAAAAAATGATGGAGGAACAGTCCATTGAAAAACGATGACGACATAATTTTAGAGTTTGAAAATTATTTATCAGTTCAAAAAAATTATTCTTTTAATACCGTGATTGCTTATCTAAGCGATATTCAAACTTACACAAACTTCTTAAAAAATGAAGAGTTAGGCGATCTTATAAGTGCATCAGATCGAATAACTAGGTTTTACATTTCTTACCTACATTCGAATTATTCTCCTAAGTCGATAAGACGAAAAATCAGTAGTGTTCGATCTTTCTATGATTATTTGATTAGTGAAAAGATGCTTAAAATAAATCCTCTTCAAAACGCCATTTTGCCAAAAGATACAAAAAAATTACCAAAGTTTATCTATGAAGAAGAGATGAATGACTTTTTAAACAGAATTGATGTATCTTCCTTGAAAGGTAAAAGAGATATTGCTATCTTTGAGTTATTATATGGGTCTGGACTACGCGTTAGCGAACTTGTAGGTATCTCCTTAAAGGATATTGATTATGTTTCAAAAACATTGTTAGTTCATGGAAAAGGATCAAAAGATAGAATTGTTCCCGTTCACGAATTATCTCTACTTAAAATAAAAGATTATATTGTTTATACAAGACCAGTTTTTAAATCACGAACAGAAAATGTTGATGATTTTACATTATTTTTGAACTTTAAGGGGACACCACTTACAAGCCGTGGGGTTAGAGATATTTTAAATACCGAGTTAGAACGTCAAGCGTCTACACTCCAAATATCTCCTCATGGATTTAGACATTCTTTTGCGACTCATTTACTTAATCACGGAGTAGATCTTCGAACAGTCCAAGAACTTCTTGGACATGTTAGCTTATCCACAACACAAATATATACAAAAGTTTCTAAAGAAAAATTGAAAGAGATTTATATGTCTACTCATCCGAGGGCTAAAGACAAATGATGCAATTTCAGATAATTAGTGTTGGTGGAATCAAAGAAAAGCACCTCAAAGACGGAATTTTTGAATATGCAAAACGGATTCAAAAATATGCAAAACTAGAAGTTATTGAGATTTCGGAGTCAAGATTACCAGATAATCCAAATGAAAAACAAATCGAGAAAGCATTAAGTGAAGAGGCAAAGCAGATTATCGATAAAATTCCTGAACAAGCTTTTGTTGTAACACTTGAAATTGAAGGAAAGCAATTATCCAGTATTGACTTTTCCGCGTTTATTGAAAAGAACATGACCTATGAATCTTCCAAAATGGTTTTTATTATAGGAAGTTCCTTTGGCTTATCGTCAATGATCAAAGAAAAATCTCAATTTAAGTTATCTTTTTCTTTATTTACATTTCCTCATCAGTTAATGCGGTTTATTCTTGTAGAACAGTTATATAGAGCGTTAACGATAATGAAAAACACATCATATCACAAATAAAAAATGTCATCATTATTGATGACATTTTTCTTTTAAAGCAACTTTTTGAATGATTTTTTTGACTACTTCAACAGACTGATCCATTTCTTGAATAGATACATATTCAAATGGTCCATGAAAGTTATAACCACCTGTACCTAAGTTTGGGCATGGTAGTCCCATATAAGTCAGTCTTGCACCATCTGTTCCACCACGAATGGGTTCCACATAAGGTGTCAGACCGATTTCTTTTATGGATTCTAATGCGATATCTATAATTCGAGGATGATTCGCTAAAATTTCTTTCATATTGTAATACGAATCTTCAATATGGGTAATGCATGTATTGTTTCCATATTTTAAATTCATGAAATCTGTGACTTGTTGGAAATCTAATTTTTGTTTTTCAAATATCGTCTTTGAATGATTACGGATGATATATTTGGAAATGGTTTTTTCGGCAGTTCCTTTAATTTCTGTCAGATGATTAAAGCCTTCATATTTTTCCGTAATTTCAGGTCGCATAAATTTTGGAAGAAAACTATCAAATTCGTAAGCTAAATGAATAGAATTTACCATTGTGTTTTTAGCACTTCCTGGATGAACCGATTTTCCGTTAAAAGTAATTGTAGCAGAAGCAGCATTAAAGTTTTCATATGTAATTTCGCCTGCAGGTGAACCATCTAGTGTATATCCAAAATCGGCACCAACTTTTTTTAAATCAAGATATTCAGTTCCATTTCCCACTTCTTCATCGGGTGTAAAAACAATAATTATTTCGCCATGGTTGATTGTTTTGTCTTCCATTAACCATTCGACAATTGTCATAATTTCAGCAACACCGGCTTTATCATCAGCTCCTAAAAGGGTAGTTCCATCAGTAACAATTAAGTCTTGACCAGTATTTCTAGGTAAATACTTGAAGACGCTTGGACTTAATATAATATGTTTTTGTTTGTTTAGGACGATATCTTTTCCATCATAATTATAAATGATTTGTGGTAATACATTTTCTCCACTAGCATCAGGAGAAGTATCCATATGAGCTATAAGTGCTAGCTTAGGAACATTAAGCTTGGTAGTGCTTTGTATTTTACCGATTACATATCCGTATTCATCAACTGTTGTTTCTACACCTAAACTAGTTAGTTCCTTTGCTAAATCTGTAGCAAAAACTAATTGTGAACTAGTGGATGGATATGTTTTTGAATCATGGTCTGATTGCGTGTTATATTTTACATATTTTAATAATCTTTCGTATGCGCGCATAAAAATCACCTCTACAAAATATTATACTACATATAGTAAAAAAATGGAGATTTCCTTACTCATATTTTGGAAAAAAAGCAGCAATTATTATTGATTGTGCTATAATGATATCAAGCATAATTAAAGATTAATTTGATTAGGAAACAGATTTTCTGGATGTTTTCCTTTGATTTTTTTTATTAAATAAGGAGTTCAATTATGAATAATAACAATAAATACCGTGAATGGTATAAACTGGATAATTCCGCAAAAATTTTTCCCGAAGTATCTACTCGCAAAGAAACAAATACATTTAGGGTTCAAGTGGTATTAAAAGAAGTTGTTGATCCGGATTTGCTTCAACAAGCTACTGACTCTATCCTCGAGAGATATCCTATGTTTAAGGTTCGTTTAAAAACAGGATTTTTTTGGCGATATTTTGATTACAATTCAATGCCATTTTCGATTGAACCACTTAACCATATGGTATGTGGTGGATTAAGCCCTAAAGACAACAATGGATATTTATTTAAAGTGTTTTATCGGCATAATATCATTGCTATAGAAGTGTTTCATTCATTAGCGGATGGTGGTGGTGCATACATGTTTTTAAAATCGATTATTTATGAGTACTTTGTTTTAAAAGGTTATGACATTTCCCCAGATAATATGATTTTAACGAAAGATAGTTTGCCTACAATTGAAGAGTATGAAGACGCTCACGCCGCTTATTATGACCCTAAAAATCATAAGCATATGCCCGAAAAAAAAGCGTTTGGCATCAAAGGAACGCCAATTTCAGGCGATTTAGTTGGTTTAATATCGGGGACGGTTTCTACAAAAAAGATTTTGAATTTAGCAAGAGCAAATAATGCCACAATAACCGAATATTTAACAGCGATTATCATGGAGACAATTTATATTACGCAAATTAAATATAGAGAGCATCTTAAACAAAATCAAAAGCCAGTAAAAATTTTTGTTCCAGTTAATTTAAGAAATCATTTTCCTTCAAAATCACTTCGTAATTTTTCTAATTTTATCAAATCTGATATGGTTATGAATCGTAGTGATATCACATTTGAAGAGATTTTGGATCTTGTGAAAAAACAATTTAAGTTGGGGTTACAAAAAGACGAATTAATTCGTAAAATGAGTGAAAACTTTGCCTTTGAAAAAAATATATTTTTGCGGTTAACGCCATTTCATTTAAAAAAATTCGTGATGAAACTTGGATATTCTCTCATGGGACTTTCCTTAAACACGATGAGTTTTACAAATATTGGTAGAGTAGATTTTCCTGAATCGATGATACCTTATATTGACAATATTTCTGCCGCAGTATATTCAGGAAAATTTAATACTTTAAACCTTGGAATAGCGTCTTTTGGCGATAAATTTAAAATTACATTCACTCGTTCGATTATTGAAACGACCATTGAACGAGAATTTTTTCGTAAACTAAGTGAACTTGGCTTAGACGTTGAAATAGAAAGTAATTATGTGGAGGTATATCAATGAAAACATGTGATAAATGTCATATATCAATTGAGACAAATCAAAAGTACTGTCCTCTTTGCCACCAAACACTAAAAGGCAAAGGCGACCCTTCAATTCCTGAAGTTTACCCAGAATTTGTCGCAACGCGTCGTGAATTCTTACCGACGACAAAAAAAATATTGTTATTTCTAACAATTACATCGATTATCATTTTACTCAGTATTAATTTATTCTACCCAGACGGAACTTTATGGAGTTTTATTCCAATCGGTGGAATTTTGTACTTCTGGGTAGTATTGCGATATGGAATTCTTTCTAAACAAAATATAGCCTTCAAAATGGCATTTTTAACAACAATTTTAATTGCAATATTGAATTTAATTGACCAAAATTATGGAACTCATCAAGGATGGGCTTTGGATTACGTAACTCCATTTGCTTTACTGGCATGTAATTTAGCAATTTCAATGATTATGTGGATTAAACGACTAAATTATCGGGATTATATTTTTTATCTACTAACGATTATTGTTTTTTCACTTATACCTTTAATTTTATTTTGGTTTAATGTTATTCAAATTGCTTGGCCTTCTCAAACTGCTTTTGCGCTTGCGCTATTTATTCTTTTATTCATTATCATCTTTTTTCCAAAATCGATTAAAGACGAAATTAAGAAGCGGTTCCACATTTAATAAAAACAGCTTGAAGAATTTTCTTCAAGCTGTTTATTTTTTATCAAATAATCTCTGATTAAGCGTGTCGTGATTGATATATTCCTGTCCATTAAGGTAATAAAGTGGGTGATTTTTTTCAATCATTTCAAACTTAATTTTGTGAGAAGAAAGACACTGAGTTTTGATTCTTAATTTTTGATTGAATCTTTGGTTCCCATAAAGTGGATCTCCTAAAACTGGGTGACCAACTAATGCCAAATGAGCCCTAATTTGATGGGTTTTACCCGTAATTAACTGTACTTCTACTAAAGATAATTGATTAGCTTCTTTGATTATTTTATATCTTGTCGTGATCTTTTCACTATTAGGAATTGATGATAAACTTAGTCTTACAATCCCTTGATTTGAGTCTTTTAACAAGTAGGCTTCAATCGTTTCTTCCTCTTTAGCAAAATAGCCAACACAAATTGTTAAGTAACTTTTAATGATTTGGTTTTGTTTTGACATTTCGTTTAATAAAGAACTGATTTCTTGATTCTTCGCAATTAATACAAGACCGGATGTATTCACATCTAGCCTAGTAATAACACGATATTCAGCGTGTTTAAAAAATGTTAATAAATCCGGAAGGTTTAAACTTCTTTCTGGATGAGATAACATTTTAATTGGTTTATATGCAATGAGAATATCATTGTTTTCAAATATGACTCTTGGGTTGTCGTTTGTTTGCATGGTTACCTCATATAGGATTACTATATCTATTATAACAATTATAAAGAAAAAACTCGAAATAATCGAGTTTTTTATCCAACTAATATTTTTTCTGTAGCATAACTAACACTTGACACATTTGGATGACCCCAATTTTTATTTAGAATACCAAAAATAGTAATTGGGCCTAATCGACCTAAAAACATAAGTAACGACAAAATAACCTTTGATGCAGGATATAGATAAGGCGTTACCCCAAGCGAAAGACCTACAGTACCAAATGCAGAGATTGTTTCAAAAAGAACCTTAATGAAACTCATATCTGTTCTTGGATTATGCATTTCAATTGTCGATACTATAACAAAAGTAACGAAGATGGATGACATTGCGAGTAACACTAACGTAAAAGCTTTCGATCTGTTGTCATCTTCAATTCTACGATTATTAATAATGGTTGGTTTCCCTAATAAGAAACTGATTGTTGAACGGAAAATAACATAAAAAGTAGTTGTCTTAATACCACCACCAGTGGAGTTAGGAGATGCACCGATGAACATGAATATCATGATAATTGCAATTGTGGTATAGGAGAATAGATTTAAATCAATCGTTGAAAAACCAGCTGTTCTCGTTGTGATGCTTTGGAAGATTGCTTGTAGCCAAGTAACACTATCATACTCTAGAACTTTAATCAGTATTGTACCAGAGATAATTAAAAAGAGAGTAGTTTTTAAGACGATTTTCGAATATAAACTCAGTGACTTCCAATTCTTCTTTTTGATAACATCTTGGATGACAATAAAGCCAATACCACCAACAACAATTTGAACCATTGTATTGATATTTAGTAACCAATTTGATGAATAAATTTGTAAACTAGAATTTCCTAGAATATCAAAACCAGCATTATTAAATGATGATATTGAATGGAATGCACTAATTCCTAAAGCACTTAAAAAACTATAGTCTTGAATGAAAACGATAAAATTAATTATCATTCCAAAAAACTCAATGATAAGTGTTGTAAAGATAATTGACCTGACTAATCGAACCATTCCTGAGATAGAGTGTTGATTCAAAGCTTCTTTTAAGACATAACGCTCAGTGACACCAATCTTAATACCTAAAATAACGAGAACATAAATAGCGATTGTTACTATTCCGGTACCACCGATTTGAATTAGAAGACCAAGGACAACCTTTCCAAAAACAGATAAAGTTGCGGCCAAATCTGGAATGGTTGAAAGACCTGTAACACAAACCGCCGAAGTAGATAAAAATAGTGCATCCACCCACGAAATGAATTTTCCGCTTTGAACGGAAAATGGTAGTTTAAATAAGAAAACTCCAACAACTATGATTCCAAGAAAACTTAGAACAATAACGATGAGTGGAGAAAGTCTTTTTTTCTTCATATAAGGACTCCCCTAATTTAGTTAAAAATATCGTAAGTATTATACTACTTTCTAAACATTTACGCAAATTATATTCAATAATAGAGACATTATTTTATAATATCGTAATTAAAAAATATAATGTGCTTGTTACAATTGGAACCGTTAAATTATCAAGCCCATGTTTAGAAAACATTTCTAACAAGGTTGCGATAATTGCTAAAGCAAATGCGATTTCGATAGTCCAAACACTTGGATTATAAATCGATAATAAGACAATTGAAACTAGGAGAGAAAACAAAAACATCGATAGACTACCGATTATTGTTTTGTTTTCAACGATTTTATGTTTCCCATATTTTTTCCCGATAAGTCCAGCAAATCCATCTCCATATCCCATAATCAGCACACCAATCCCACCAATGTAAGGTTCATTCCATATTCCAAAAAACATAATGACAAGAATAAGTAATGAAATCGGAAAATAAACTGTGCCTAAGTGATTGTTAGATGTTCTTTCCATTGCTTTTACAAGTTTCATTTGATATGATATAACGTTTAGAATAATGTATAGTAATGGAATAATTGAAGCAATAAGCCAATTATCGAAGAAAATCATGGCAATAATCCACCAATTTGAAATACTGATATGAATCAATTTACGACTGGATTCTTCTGATAAATTATGTTTTCTTTGCAGATATGTCGATAGAAATAGTGAAATTATTGTTAAGCCTACTGATAAGATGATTCCATAGAAGTTATTCATTTTAATCTCCAGTTTTTAGGTGGTTTTGTAGATAGTTTTATTCAAGATAAATCATACCACATTTTAGATAAATAAATATGTGAAGTGATGAATTAAATCTCCAAAATACACCTGATATCATTATAATAAATATAAGCATATATGATGTTTTTAATAAGAAAAACCCCCTGGTATATCTTATTTGATGATTACAATTTAAGCCGTTCATGATATAATAAATATAACAAAAAAAAGAGGTGAAGCAATGTTAATTTTATTAGGGCCCTCCGCATCTGGAAAAACTGAATCCGCAAAAATTATGATTAATCGTTATCCTATTTCAAGAGTAGTAACTTGTACAACTAGACCGAAACGAATCAATGAAATCGAAGGATTTGATTATCATTTCTTAACTGAAATAGAATTTAGCGAATTAGAAAATAACAATTATTTCGCTGAAACTGCAGAATATAATGACTTTCATTATGGAACACCATTAAACGAGATTAATGATGATAAACTGATTATTTTGGAACCACAAGGATTACAATCTTTTTTAAAACTGAAAATGAATTCAATCGTGGCTATTTACTTAAATACAAAAGAGTCTTGTAGGGTTCAAAGAATGAGGGAAAGAAAAGATTTGGAAAAGGACATCGAAAAAAGAATCGAGTCTGATCGTATTGATTTTGATTTAGCTAGTATAAAAGGTTTAGATTTGATTATTGACACAACCGATATGAAATTATCTGAACTAGCTGATTATATTTACGATAGTTATAAAGAAATTCTTTTAGGAAAACAGACAGGTTATTACCAAATGTCATTATTTAACGAAGGGTAACATTTATTTATGAGTGAACTATTGATTAGATATGCCTTAAGAGAAGATACAAAGGTTATTCTTGATTGTATCAATGGAATTGCTGAATTTGAAAAAATGTCAGATCAAGTTGAAGCCACTTTAGAAACACTAGAGGCTTCTTTGTTTGACCGTCATGAGGCAAAAGTATTACTTGGATATATTGATAATGAAGTAGTTGGTTTTGCTTTATTTTTTTATAATTTTTCTACTTTTAAGGGAAAAAAAGGCCTATATTTAGAGGATTTATTTATCTATCCAGAATACAGACATCTTGGATACGGAAAAGCCTTTTTCAAAGAGTTAATGGCTATTTCTAAACAAGAAAATTGCGGAAGAATGGAATGGGTTTGTTTAAAATGGAACCAAGTTGCAATTGACTTTTATCTAACACTAGGAGCTCTTCCTTTAGACGAATGGACAACATTTCGATTAAATGAATCGACTCTTAAGCAAGTTTGAGCAAAACAGTAGATTTATCGTTTCTTTTTTGGTAAAATTAGTTTTGAAAAATTCGATATATATTTAGGAGGAGAAAAAATATGTCAGTTAAAATTACCAGTGAAAATTTTAAAAAAGAAGTATTAGAGTCAAGTGTACCTGTGATTGTTGATTTCTGGGCAGCTTGGTGCCGTCCATGCCAAATGTTAGGACCAATCATCGAAGATATTGAAAAAGATATGGAAGGCAAAGTAAAAGTAGGAAAAATTAATGTTGATGAAGAAGGTTATTTAGGAAACCAATTCAGAGTTTCAAGCATTCCAACAGTTATGTTATTCAAAGATGGTAAAGCAGTAAGCCAAGTTGTAGGATTATTAAGAAAAGAAGATCTAATTAAACGCCTAGGCTTATAATATGATTGATGTTATTGTTGTCGGTGGAGGCCCTGCAGGGGTGTCCGCCGCGATTTATTTAAAGCGCTTTAAACTTGACGTTACAATCATTATGAAAGACTATGGAACACTAGGAACAACGGATCATATTGAAAACTATTATGGTTTTCCTGAGCCAATTTCTGGAAAAGAATTATTTAATAATGGAATCAAACAAGCAAAACGGTTTGAGATTCCTGTTTTAACAGAAGAAGTCCTGAGTATTGATTATTTTGATACTTTTACTGTTAAGACAAATAAAGGCAGTTATGAATCGAAAATTGTTTTACTAGCTACTGGTGCTTCAAGAGCAACCTTGCGAGTAAAAGGATTTTCTGAATATACTGGAAAAGGTATCTCGTTTTGTGCAGTGTGCGATGGATTTCTTTACCGAGGCAAGAAAATTGGTGTTATCGGCAATGGCGACTTTATGCTTGAAGAATTAGAAGTTCTCGAAAACTTTAGTCAAGATATCACTGTTTTTACCAATAATATGCCACTTGAAAAACCACTTGAACATGTTAAAGTAGTTGATAATAAAATTATCGAAATCAAAGGTAACGATGTTGTATCTTCTGTATTAACAGAAAATAGTGAAACGCCAATTGATGTTTTATTTATGGCAATGGGAACTCCTTCCGCTGCAGATTTTGCACTGAGAATGGGCGCATTCATCAATAAAAACGATATCGTTGTTGACGAACAATTCATGACAAACATTCCAGGGCTATTTGCTGCAGGTGATTGTATTGGTGGTGGATGGCTTCAAATTGTGAAGGCTGCAGATGATGGTTCACGTGCTGCTTTTGCTATAAATAAATATTTGCGTAAAAAACCAATGTAATGAAAGAAATTTATTGTAAATTTACATGTCACATCTAAAAGTCTTGTTTTTAAGACTTTTTTTTATGATATAATATACATTAATATGTATATAATTTTTGAAGGAGATAAATTTGAATGAAAGATCTTAACTCATATCGACAAGAAATAGATTTAATTGATGATCAAATAAGACAACTTTTTCTTACTAGAATGGAAATTGTTGGAGAAGTCGCTAAGATTAAAATGAATGAAGAGCTAACAGTTTATGATCATAAACGTGAAGAAGAAATAATCTCTTCAAACCTATCAAAAATTACAGATGATTTATTTAAGGATTATTATAAAGAAGTATTAGAGCAAATCATGAAAGTATCAAAGGACTATCAAAAATACTTGATTATAAGGAGCACATTATGAGATACATCGATTTAAGAAGTGATACTGTTACTCATCCAACATTAGAGATGAGAGAAGCTATGAGTAAAGCCTTAGTTGGAGATGATGTTTTTTCTGATGATCCAACAATGAATGAGTTTGAAGAACTTGTCGCTAAAACTTTAGGAAAAGAAGCAGGAGTATTTGTCCCATCTGGAACTTTTTCAAATCAATTAGCCTTATTTACCCATTGCCAAAAGGGAGATGAAGTAATTGTCGATCAAGGAGCACATATTGTGCAACATGAGTCTGGGGCTTCTGCAGTTATTGCTGGAGTTCAACTTTTTACACTAGATAGTAATTTTGGAATATGGGATATAAATAAACTTTTAAATACAGTAAAACAAAGAACAATTTCTACGACAAGGACAAAACTTGTTTGTATTGAAAATTCGTATAACGGTAGAGTTCTTCCACTAGATTACATGGAAAAAGTATACAATGCTTCAAAATCAAAAGGATTGGCTGTTCATTTAGACGGTGCACGCATTTTTAACGCCGCAACAGCATTGCACTGTGATGTAAAAGAAATCGCTAAATACGCTGATTCTGTCAGTGTATGCTTATCAAAAGCGCTGGCAGCGCCGATTGGAACTGTTCTTGTTGGTTCAAAATCGTTTATTGATGAGGCAAGATTCAAACGCAAAATTATGGGAGGCGGGATGAGACAAGTTGGCATTCTCGCGGCTGCAGGAAAAATTGCGATTGAAACAATGTCAAAACGGTTATCAGTCGACCATGAAAATGCCAGGTATATGGAATCCTTATTGAAAACTATTCCTGGAATTATCATCGATGAAAGACAACGAGATATTAATATGGTTTTCTTTGATATTGATGATGAAAGGAAATATAATTTAGACACGTTTTTATTTGAAAAAGGAGTTAAAATTTTACCGTATGAAGGGGCATTTCGCTTTGTGACACACAAAGATGTGAATCGCGAAGATATATCCCAAGCAATCAAACTTGTAAGTGATTATTTTTCATAAATGAAACATTTAACAACGATTTATAGACAAAAGGATATTTTACTTAATGGTACGATTTTGTTTCGAAAAGCATACCGTTCCATTGTTTTTAAAGAGAATTTAGTGCTTTTAATTAAAAGCAAAAAGTATGGAGAATTTAAGTTTCCTGGTGGCGGAAAAGAATTGAATGAGGTTGCATTTGATGTAGTTAAAAGAGAGACCTTGGAAGAAACTGGGTATCTTATAAAAACCAAAATTATTCCTTTTGGTTGGACACTTGAGTATGCAAAAGATTTTGAAGGGATTTTTGACGTTTTTATGCAAGAATCCAGATACTATTTGTGCCAAGTGTATCCAGTTCCTAGACCAATTCAACTCTCAAGTTATGAAATTGAGTATGGATACACGCCTTACTGGGTTTCTTTAGAAGATGCTATTAAAAATAATGAAACAATCCTTTCCAATGATTTAATTCCTTGGAAAGAAAGAGATACATTTGTCATGAAGTTGCTTTTGGAAATGAGGAACTAAGATGCGAATTAACGTCTATATTAGTAGTAGCGGACTTTGTTCAAGAAGAGAAGCAGACAGACTTGTGGAAAGTAAACGTGTGACAATCAATGGTGATTTGGCAGAAACCGGTATGAACGTTCTTAACTCAGATGAAGTTATGGTAGATGGAAAGTTAGTTTTTCACAATGAAGGAACAGTTTATCTGTTATATCATAAGCCAGTAGGTATTGAAACAACTACGGACACTACTAAACCTAAAAACATTATTGATGCAGTGGGATACAAAGACCGAATTTTTCCTGTTGGTAGGTTAGATAAAGAGAGCTCGGGACTCATTATCTTAACGAGTGATGGGCAAATCGTAAATCAAATATTAAGAAGTGAAAATGCGCATGAAAAAGAATACGTTGTGAAAGTTGACAAAACATTAACTGATGATTTCCTTGAATCAATGGCAAAAGGTGTTAAAATATTTAACCCAGTGAAACATGAATATACAATCACACTTCCATCTATTGTCAAACAACTATCTAGTAATATATTTTCGATTATTTTGACTCAAGGGTTAAATCTTCAAATTAGAAGGATGGTTAGTGCGCTTGGATACCATGTGCTATCACTTGAGAGAATAAGAATAATGAACCTTTCTATTCAAGATATACCAGTAGGTAAGTGGAGACATTTTACAAAAGATGAGCTTTCTATTCTGAATGAAAAGATTCATAACAACTAACACATAAACATTAGTATTTGTATTGAAATGACTATAACATAATATGTTATAATATCAGCGGTCACAAATGTTCTGATATTAGGAGGATCTACAAATGATATTACATAAAGCAAAAGGTATTCATCTTGAAGGAAAAAAATCAATGTCAAAAAAATTTCCTATACAGGAATACATGAATCCTCAATTTGTCTATATCCATATGCTTCAGCAAGCTTCAACACTAAAAAGAGTCGTTGAAGTTGGAGATACAGTAAAAATTGGACAAATTGTTGCAAGAAGAGAAGGATTTGGTGAAATGCCAATTCATGCTTCAATTAGTGGAAAAGTAACAGCACTAAAAAAAGTTTGGCATTCAAGCGGAAGAATGGTTGAAGCCATTGAAATTGAAAACGACAATTTAAACCAAATTGATCCTTCAATAGTATCTGAAAAGAATGTAGCAAATCTTTCAAGAGAAGAATTAGTCGCAAAAATGAAAGAGTCAGGTTTGTCAGGCCTTGGCGGTGCTGGTTTTCCAACATATGTTAAGTATGGGTCCAAAACACCAATACACACTGTTATTATCAATGCAGTCGAGTGTGAACCTTATTTGACTTGCGATTATGCTTTGCTTATTAAATACCCGGAAAAACTCTTAAAAGGTTTATCTTATTTACTTCGTGCTTCAAATGCCTCACAAGGGGTTATCACATATAAAAAATACAATCAAGAATTTAAAGAAGTATTAACACCGTTTTTAAATGGATTTCCAAATATAGAATTATTTGACGTTGATGATATTTATCCTGCAGGTTGGGAAAAATATTTGGTTGAACAAGTCACGAAAAAAACATATAAAAGACTTCCAGGAGAAGTAGGTGTTATTGTCGATAACTTAGCAACCGCTATTACGTACTGTGATGTTGTCGAAAACAACATTCCCTTGATTGCAAGAGCAATTACAATCACAGGTGAAGGAATGAAACAACCTCAAAACTTTTTTGTACCAATCGGTACTAAAGTTAGTGATTTAGTGAAACAAGCCGGCGGATATGTTGATGGACTGGATTCTTCCAATACTTGGTATATCGCCGGTGGACCAATGACTGGTCGTGCGATTTTAGTGGATGATTTAATTGTAAATGATACCTTAGGTGGCGTCATTGTCAAACCTTTTCCTGAACCCAAAGAACATCCAAATTGTTTGGGCTGTGGGAAATGTAATGATGTTTGTCCTGTATACTTATCGCCAACAGAAATTGAAAATGCGTTTAATCAAAAAGATTTAGTAGCGATTAAAAACCTCAATGCAGAAAAATGTATTGTATGCGGACTTTGCTCTTATGTATGTCCATCGCATATTGAAATTACTGATTATGTTGTTCGTGCTAAAGAATTATTAAGGAAGGGAGCTTAAATCATATGGCAAGATTTGCAAACGGTAAGCCTCCGTTCATTCGTTCTTCAGATGAACCTAATAAAGGAACCAAAATTCTAATGCGCGATTTTACAATCGGACTCATCCCAGTAGTATTATTCGCATGGTACAAAAACGGAATTAGTGTTTACATAAATGGCGACTGCAATTTTTGGAATATGCTGTATCCTC
>JAQUZN010000186.1 GCA_028691315.1 Candidatus Izemoplasmatales bacterium
CTCCTTTTTAAAGATATAAGATAAATTATAACCTACATTATTTGACATTTCTAGATAGCAAATATATATTTTTTAGTTCTTTTTCTTTAGCAATATAAAGACACTAGATTAGAGCATTAACATAATACCTTCAACATATCCATTAGAAACGAGCATATTGATAAGTCTTGCCCATTCTTGAATTGTGATATTTAAGCTTTCATTTGATATTAATAATTTATCAAATTCTTCAAGTTCAAGAGATTTTCTTAGAATACTCAAAATCCGATAAATTATTCTAAATTCTTTCATCGTAAACCTCATTATAAAATTAGGGTCATGCTATTCACACGACCCGTATAAAAATAATTTAATTTTTTTTCTGTCTATTTATACAAAAGGAACTTTATCTTTTGCCATTTGTTAATGAAACATCACTCTTATTAATATATCTAACTTTCATCTATGTATCTCTTTTAGATTTATCAATTTTGAGAAAAAATCTCATCATAAAGAGTCTCTAATTCATACCCTTTCTCATTTGGTTCATCATTCTTATCAAATCCCACTTTCAACATATGAAGATTTAGAGCTATTAAAAAATCATTAATCGGCAGTTGAATCAACTTTTCTGCATTAGGAAGGTTATCAAATAGCTTTTTCTTTTGTTCTTCATTAATATTAATCATTTTTCTTCACCTTCAATGGATTTGTTTGAATCAAATTTCCTGTTTTAGGATTAACAGATACTCCTACGCCTTTACCTATAAAAAGTTGACTAAATGAATCTCGTTCTGTGTCAATCCTTATTGGATTTAATAGTGCATCTTTCACATCTTTTATGTCAACTCCATTTCGTTTTTCACTAATAGAACCAATCACCCTTGAAATAAAATGAGAAGATTATCCTTTTATTTCAATTCCATTTTTCGCTGTCAAGCCTATTAGTTCCGAGTCAATTTCATTACTAGTATGCTTGTATAATTCAAAATCTGCAAGTGCTGTTAATTCTTTTTTTTCTAAAGCTTTTACATATTGTTTATATAGATTAAAATCATCAGATTTTCTAATAGAAAGAAAATCATCAAAATTACTCGGTGCCTTTTCCTCTAATATTTTAACATAGTCCTTATACTCATCGAAATAATCAATTTTATCATAATAAGCTTTCTTGAATTCTTCGTAACTCTTGTATCCTGATAAATCAATTAAAGTTCTGTTTTCGTTATCCCATTTAGTAAAGTTTTCTTCATCTTCAACTAACCACTTAGCACGTTGAACAACTCGACATCTGCAATTTACATCTTCACTGGCAACACCAAAACCATGAGTATATAACGCACTATGACCGTTCACAACGAAAGGTTCATCAATTTCTTTAATCTGACCATCAAGTTCTCTATGGCTTGGTCTAGTTTTTCCATCAAGTGTAGAATCCCATTGTTTTACAACATCAGCACCTGCATCTTTGGCTTTTACCATACAGTCATAAGAGCCTTCACTTTGAATACGACCGCTTTCAGTTCTTACTATTCTTTTTGCATTATATAAACCAGTTCCCATTTTTAAATTAAAAGAACGAGCTATTTCACTATAAGACATATCGGAAGCAAGTCCTCGTGAAATATCAACATTAATTTGTTTCTTTAAATCATTAACATTTACACCCAATGACTCGTATAGGCTTTTGCTCAATTTAGCATTGTTCAAAATTGAATTTACTACGTTTTCTTGATTAATTTGAAAAATAAGCGGAATACCTTGTTTTTGCAAATCATACATCGTTCCCAAATAACCAAATTCATAACTTTTTTCCAAATAACTTTGAATAGAAGAATATGAATTAGAAGTTAAATTATCCAAGATAGCGGATACTTGTTTCTTCAAAGCTTTTTGATACTGCAATTGATAAATCTTAGATTGTAAGTTAGAACCTTGCAATATTTTAATTTTATCATTTATGCTTTTTAATGCACTAGAATAGGTATTTTTCAATTCGCCAAAAATTACATTCTCATTTTGAACTTGTAACTTCAATAGCTCCTTTTGTGCATTTGTCATTATACGTTTTCACCTTCACCTAATAAATTTTCAATCGTTTCTTCTTTTGGTAATTTATCTTTGATTTCTTCGTAATCTAAGTCTAAAGCATCGCATATTCTTTGAACTAAAATATCGTTTCCTAGCACACTCGCTAGTCCAAGTAAGGTATTTATCTCAACTTGTTCCGTCTGTGCTTTTACAAGCTCAATTTGTGCATTATCGCTTGAATTAGTAATAATGTTTCGCTCAAATTCAAAGAATACGTTTTCACTTTGATAATCTGTTGAATTTCTATCATTGATTTCTTTTAAGATAATATCAATAATTCTTCTTAAGAATGATTTAAGACGGATTTCCAACTTGTTACATTTTAAATCGAGCAAAGCATAACGTGATTTAATTACAACGTTTGTTACATTACCATCGCCCAATTGTGTAGAGTTGAAACCCATTCCAAATCTGTAAATATTCTTTTCATCTTCTTCAAGTTTTACTTTTCTAGCCTGATATGGAATCTCAACAGTTTTAATTGATACATCACCATCGCTTTCAACTCCAACATGCTTTTTAGACTTAATGTTGGTAATCATTTCATCAAGGTTATCACCTTTAAAACCTTTAACAACCCAATACATTTCTGAACCATCTTGGATATTGTTAGAAAGTCCACAAGACATTAAATCATAATCATCAATCAATTCTTTAACAGATTTTAAACCACTTTGTTTATTTCCATTATTATCTAATCTGAAAAAAGGAATAAAGCCAAAGTTTTCATAATAGATATTATCATCGTCTTTCGTATATGTTACATGAGGTCGTGGATTTAAAGGTTGACTATCATCTAAAATAAGATTTCCATCATCTTCCTGAACATAAAAAAAAGTTTGGTTTTTGTCCCAAACTTGAATTCTTTTTATTTTTTTATGACTCTTTTCTATTCTATCAACATACCAGTAAATTACATACTCACAACCATCATCTGTATCTTTAGCTCTGACCTCTACGACACCTAAAGAATCGGCAGATTGAAACGCTATTCTATCATTTTTATCTTTATATGCGTATAAAAAACCGAAACCTTTAACGATGGTATCTGTTATAGTTTCATAAAGTTCTGAAATAAAATCATCGTTATAATTGAAATATTTATCTAATTCGTGCTGCAATTCACTAATATCAGATTTAATAAATTGTTTCTTAGTCGAAAGTATATATTGGGCTTCTTGGTCAACTAATTCAGTAAAGAATGGATGACTAATTTTAATATTACTTCTTGTTTTATCTTCTTGTAATTCCCCGTTGGCATCATAATAATAAAGTCTGTAGTTCTTAATATCGTGTTCACTATTATAATATTTTTCAGCAATTCGAGCATATCTTTTTTTGCTGTCTAAAATATCTTGATTTATAAAATTTGTAATTTCGCTTTCTTTCAGCATTAAACACACACTCCATCGATTTCAGCATTTGTTATTAACGTTTGGTCACTCAAGCCGTCTAATTTACTTTTATC
>JAQUZN010000187.1 GCA_028691315.1 Candidatus Izemoplasmatales bacterium
TGAAATAATGATTGGGAGCATTTTGCTCCCTTTTTAGAGAAAACAATAAATACGTTTGAAATGAATATAAAAATATGATAATATTATATTGATGTAATAAGGAGGAAATATTAATGGATATTACAGCTAGTTTAGTAAAAGAATTACGTGATAAAACTGGTGCAGGTATGATGGATTGTAAAAAAGCATTAGTTGAAACAGATGGAAATATTGACTTGGCCGTTGACTGGTTAAGAGAAAAAGGAATTGCAAAAGCCGCTAAAAAAGCTTCTCGTATCGCAGCTGAAGGTGTTTGTGAAGTTAAAGCTTTAGGAAATAAAGCGATTGTGTTTGAATTAAATTGTGAAACAGATTTCGTTGCTCAAAACGAAAAATTTGTTACATTGGTGAATAAAGTTAGTGATGCATTACTAGAATCAAATGCTAATTCTACTGAAGAAGCACTTGAAGTAATCGTTGATGGCAAACCTTTGAAGGATTTATTGCTTGAAAGTGTATCTGCTATTGGGGAAAATATCAACTTTAGGCGTTATGAATCAGTTGCTAAAGACGACGCTCAAGTATTTGGTTTTTACAAACATTTAGGCGGTAAAATATCTTCTTTAACTGTTATGAACGGCGGAACATTTGAAACGGCAAAAGATATTGCGATGCATGTTGCTGCCTCTAATCCACGTTATTTATCTCAACACGATATTTCGTCAGATGTGATTGAGCATGAAAGAACGGTTTTAACAAATGAAGCATTAAACGAAAATGCTGAAGCTACTAAACCAAAGCCTGAAGCAATTATTATCAAAATGGTTGAAGGCCGTTTAAATAAAAACTTAAAAGAAATTTGCTTGGTTAACCAACCATTCATTAAAAACCCAGACCAATCCGTAGAAGAATACGTGAAAAGTAAAGGCACTACAATTGCTTCTTTTAAACGTTTAGCTGTTGGCGAAGGTATTGAAAAGAAAGAAGAAAATTTTGCTGAAGAAGTAATGAACCAAGTGAAATAATCAAAGGACACTCCTGTGTCCTTTTTTACAACTATTGAGGAGGCTAATATGGCGAAAAGACGTGTTATGATTAAACTAAGCGGTGAAGCTTTAGCAGGAAAAAGTGGAGTAGGTATTGATCCGAAAACTGTAAAAAAAATCGCACAAGAAATCAAAGCTGCCTATGATCTCGGACTAACCGAAATCGGTATTGTCGTTGGCGGTGGTAACATCTTTAGGGGCAAAGTTGCAAATGAAATGGGAATTGAAAGATCATCAGCGGATTACATGGGGATGATTGGGACAATTCTTAACGCTTTGGCGCTTCAAAATTCTTTAGAAGCTCTAGGTGTTGATACGAGAGTAATGTCTAGTCTGAACATCGCAGAAGTCGCAGAACCTTATATTAGAAGAAAAGCATTATCTCATCTTGAAAAAGATCGAATTGTTATTTTCGGTGGGGGAACTGGGAACCCGTATTTCTCAACAGATACAACTAGTGCATTAAGAGCAGCAGAACTTGGCGCATCCATTGTCTATATGGCAAAAAATGGTACTGATGGCGTCTATGACAAAGATCCTCAAATTTACCCAGATTCTATAAAATACAAAGTTTTAACCCATCAAGAAGTATTACAAAAAGAACTTCAAGTTATGGATTCAACTGCAGCAGCATTATGCCACGATAATAATATTGATATTTATGTGTTTGATATGAATCAAGAAGGTAATATCAAAAGAGCAATTCTTGGTGAAGATATCGGCACGATGATTAATAATAAAAAGGAGTGAACTTTTATGCCAGAAACTATTTTAATGGATGCTGAAGAAAGAATGGAACACACCATTTCTGCTTTGCATCACGAATTCTCATCAGTAAGGAGTGGAAGAGCCAATCCTAAAATGATTGAAAGAGTCACAATTGATTATTATGGAGCAGAATCTCCTATCAATCAAGTTGCCTCTATCTCCGTCCCTGAAGCTACGCAAATTTACATTAAACCTTATGACAAATCTTTGCTTCAAAAAATTGAAAGAGCTATTTTTGCCGCAAACCTTGGCGTGACTCCAACGAATGATGGTATAGGAGTCCGTATATCTCTTCCACCTTTAACAGAAGAGAACAGAAAAGAGGCAGTTAAAGTAATTCATAAAATGTCAGAAGAAAATAAAGTAGCGATTCGTAATGTTAGAAGAGATGCGATTGCACATTTCAAAAAAATGGAAAAAGATAAATTGTTAACTGAAGATGATTGTGAATATTATCAAGATGAAGTTCAAAAACTAACAGATCGATTTGTTGAAACCATTGATCAAGCATTTAGAGATAAAGAAAAAGAAATTATGAGTATATAAGACTAGAAATAGTCTTATATATTTTTTTTGCCTAGGGATAAAGTATTAGAAAAAACCCTAAATATAGTGTATAATATTAATATCTGTGAGGTGACAGTATGATTCTTAAAAATATTGACAAATCCATCACAATTCCAAAACATATCGCCATTATACTAGATGGCAATGGAAGGTGGGCAAAAAAAAGACACCTACCAAGAACATTAGGTCACAAAAAAGGTGTAGAAAATATAAAAACAATCGCCTTGGTTGCATCTGAAATGGGTGTTAAAGTATTAAGTGTCTTCGCTTTTTCAACTGAAAACTGGAAAAGACCAAAAGATGAGGTTGATTACTTAATGACTTTACCTCATGAATTTGAAAATCAATTTAAAGATGATTTCGAAAAAATGGATATTAAAGTTGTTTTTACAGGTAGAAAAACAATGTTAAGCCAAGAAAATTTAGATGTCATGGAACATTTTCAAAAAAACACCAAAAATCGTCAAGGAATGATATTAAATATTTGTTTTGACTATGGTTCATATGATGAGTTAACTGAAGCGACAAAAGCAATTGCTAGAGACGTAATCGAAAACAAACTTACAATTGAAGAAATTACTCCTGAGATTATAGGTAGTCACTTATATACTAAGGACTTACTACCGCTTGATTTACTAATTCGTCCAAGCGGTGAATTGCGAATTAGCAATTTTATGCTTTGGCAGTTGGCTTACTCTGAACTATATTTTTGTGATACATTTTGGCCTGCTTTTTCCAAAAAGAATTTAGAAAAAGCAATCTTAGACTATAACCACAGAGAAAGACGTTTTGGTGGTTTGAAAGGATAATCGATGAGACAAAGAACATTGACTGCAATCGTTATTGCACTTGTCACGATTCCTATCTTAATTTTTGGAGATAAGTATTATATATTTCCTGCTTTTTGTTTACTCTTAAGTATTGCCGCAACTATCGAGTTTCGGAAAATGCTAAAGCATAAACACGAAGTACCATTTTTAATTGATATTATTACGCTGATTTTAAGTATCTTCATGTTTATCATTTTCTATCTAAGCGTAACAGGGCTTGTTGCTTTAGAATTTTTCGTTTTATATTTGGTTATTAATTTACTAATTTATTTTACCTTATTTATTTTCGTTGATAAATTTGAAGTTATTGATCTCGGAAATGCACTTATAACCATTTTATACAC
>JAQUZN010000032.1 GCA_028691315.1 Candidatus Izemoplasmatales bacterium
TGATAATACTGATCTTCAGTAGATGGCTGATAAAAGGTAATCTCGGTTAAATCTGCAAAAGAGATATTATTGACCACATAAGAAAAATCATCGCAAGAAACAATAACTGAGTCATAAGCACAATTATCAGACGATATCGTTTTTGTTTCGTTATTATTAAGCCAAGCAAAGGCATCTGAATATGTAGTGTTGTGGGTTATATTATCTCGGATATTTTGTCCTACTTGATATGCAATTAAACGATTAGCGGTTGCATTAGCTTGCACACGATTATTTATTAAAATTGTAATAGAAGAGAAAAGTACCAAAGAGATAATTAAAATTGAAGCAATCGCTTCGAGTGTCGAAAATCCGTTTTTATTCATATGGCAACCTCCTTCTGTAGATGAACATATTTTACTCTATTCATCTTTATTAATCAATACACCAAGCAATTTCATAATTATCATATAAAGAGAAATGGATTACCCTATGGTAGTATCTATATATTTATGATAAAATAGGGCAAGAGGTGATGATATGCGTAAAATATTAATATTTTTTAGACATTATGGCTTGTTAATAATAGCTATTTTTTCTTTCGCATTATCACTTTTTGCGGTTGGATACTTAATAACTACTTTTAGTGAAACGGGCAATATTAATGAAACTAGTGTTGGGGTTATCTACTTAGGAAATAAAAATGAAGATGAATATCATATCGCCTTAATTCAAGGGGTTAATGACTGGAAAACAATAGCAAGTTATGAAATCCAGTTTCAAGATTACATATTTGAAGTAGACTTAACTTTGTTTGATTTTGATGTTGAATCAACCATATCAAACATGATACAAAATCAAAGTAATAATGCAGTTTTTTTCATAAGTGATGAAAATAAAAATGTTCTTCTAACTGAACTTGATGCAGTATATGGAAGTACTATTGCGGGCTCGATTAATACCGATCAACTCATTACAGACATTATTCTTGATATCAACAATTTATATTACCTTAGAACATATGAAGTGATTAATTATTTGGACTCTGAACTTGCAATGAATGTGATTGATACATTTGACATGACAAACATCAGTTCTAAAGATGTCACTCAAATAATGTATGAATATTTTCCGATTACAATTAAAGCGGAGGATAGATTCTCTTTGCTAGATACTTTCTTGTTATCTGGTTTATCGAATGAGCAACTTAGTATCATTGCATCAGGGATTGAGAAACTAATCTTAAATACTAGTTTTTATGGAATCACAAAATATCATTACCAAGTCGCTCCTTCTTGGGCGGAATTAGGATGTAATGTAAGGATTTTGAAAGTCAATCAATTTGATTTTCAGTTTTTTAACAATCAAAATTTTGATTACACCGTTACAATTTCAAAGATTGATAATAATTCCTTACAATTTTCACTACTCGGCTATCCAAGTGTTTCATCATATCAGGTGAACATAAATGATTCAATATCAATACCTTTTGAAACAATTTCTGTGGATGATGAGTCAATAAATGCTCTAACGCCAAATGTAATCATCGAAGAGACAGATACAGAAATCATTTATACAGTAATAGATCAAGTGGGAGTAAATGGAAAACAAGTACTTTTTTCAAGAACGACAACATATCAGGATTCTTCTCAAAAAACCTTATACTTAATGAATGAAAACACATCTCCTGTATCACAAATCATTAGACAGAATATAATTGTAAAGGGGGAATAGTATGGCCTTGCAAAAAATTGGAGAAGTCCTTCTTAACGAAAAAGTTATAACCGCTGTACAACTCGAAACCGCTTTAAAATGCAGGCAAAAAGATGAACTTTTAGGTGAAACACTTGTCCGCTTGAAACATACGACAGAAGGACAAATCTTAAAGGCATTAGAGAAACTAACAAAAATTAAACGGATTTCACTTTCTAAATATATCTATGATGAAACGGTTTTTTCAATGGTTCCAGAAGAGTTTTGTCGCAGAAACAGAATTATTCCATTAAAAAAAGAAAATGAGATATTATATTTCGCGACTGCTGATCCAATGAATTTTTCAGTCTTTGAAGACTTGCGAATTATTACTGGGTACCGTCCAAGAGCATTTTCCGCAACTTATTCCGAAATTGAAAGAGAAATTGAGAAATTTTATGGATTCACAAGAACTCTTGAAGCGCTTGGCGTGGAATCTAAGGTTGCAGGAAATGAAATTATACCAGAAAGCAAACAAGAAGAAACGCCAATGGTCCAACTTGTAAACCAAATTCTTGGGTCTGCCGTTTTTCAACATGCTAGTGATATTCATATTGACCCTTTAGATGATAAATTATTAATTCGATATCGCGTAGATGGTGTTCTTGATACAGTTAAAGAATTGCCATTATCGATTTTAAATCAGATTGTTAGTCGAATCAAGGTTATGTCTGGCATGGATATTACTGAAACAAGAATCCCTCAAGATGGCCGTATTCAGACAACTATTAATAATCGTAATATCGACTTACGAATTTCGACTCTTCCTACCGTTAGAGGCGAAAAAATAGTGATGAGAATTCTAGATTTATCATCGAACCAAAACCGAATTGATGCACTAGGCCTTAATAACCAAGAAGAAGCTAAACTTAGAAAAATGATTTCTTATCCAAATGGTATCATATTAGTAAGTGGTCCTACTGGTTCAGGAAAAACTACTACATTATATGCATGTCTAAATGAGCTTAATCACCCCGGAGTGAATATTATTACAGTTGAAGACCCAGTCGAGATTCGAACTGAAGGAGTGAATCAAGTCCAGGTTAATCAGAAGGTTGATATGACATTTGCAAATGCTTTAAGGTCTATTTTAAGACAAGACCCCAATATTATCATGATTGGTGAAATTCGAGATGTTGAAACTGCTCAAATTGCTGTCAGGGCTTCTTTGACAGGACATTTAGTGTTAAGTACTATTCATACAAATGACGCGATTAAAACGATAACCAGACTACAAGATATGAACATAGAAGCTTTCTTAATAAGTTCTTCACTCACGGGAGTGGTTTCTCAACGATTAGTTCGTAAATTATGTGATGAATGTAATTATGAAGATGATCCTACTGAAAAAGAAAAAGAATTCTTTGTTAAAAATAATGTTGATATGAAACATATTCACCGGGCAAAAGGATGTCCATCTTGTAATTATAAAGGTTATAATGGGCGCGTAGGAATTTTCGAAATTCTTGAGATTACTGATTCAATGAGAAAGTTAATTTCCGAACATTCAAGTATTTTTGATTTGGAAAAACAAGCAAAAAGTCAAGGAATGAAAAGTTTAATTGAATCTGGTCTTGAAAAAGTGAGTCAAGGAATCACCACAATTGAAGAAGTACTAAAAGTTGCTTATGATTAGGGGGGATTCTCTTGAAACTACTTACATATAAGTATCAAGTTACAAATAGTGAAGGAAAAACTGTCAAGGGTAAAATTGAAGCCATTAATCGTTTGATTTGTATAAAATATTTGCAATCAAAAAATTATAATATTATTCAAATTACTGAAAGCGATGGACTTCTTTCAAAACTTAATCAAATTACTTTTGGGAAAATTCTTTCTCAAAAGCAGTTAATCTTCTTTTTAAAACAATTAGGAGCTCTTTTGACTTCTAATATTCAACTCCTAGATGCGTTAGAAATGTTATCGATTCAACAAGAAAATCATTTAATTCGTAGACTCTATTTTGAATTATATTTAGATGTATATAATGGATATTCATTTTCAAAGGCACTTGAAAAGCACCCAAAAGATTTTCCTTTATTATTAATTCGGATGATAGAGGTTGGTGAAATATCAGGAACACTTTCTAAAATGATCCTTGAAATGTCGGTTTTTTATACAAAGCAATTTAGACTTGTTTCACAAATCAAAAGCACTGTAAGAATGCCGCTTATTTATCTTGGAGCGACAGTTGTAATTGCGATAGGAATGATGCTATTTGTATTTCCAAATATGCAAGACTTATTTGCATCTTTTGGAGATGCGAAACTACCTGGAGTTACTCAGTTCTTGATTGATACAGGTGATTTTTTCTCGCGAAACATTTTACTTATCTTAATTAGCACTGTGTCGCTTGTAGCCGCTTATATTCTTTTAAATCGATATTCAAAAAAATTTCATTCTGGCATCACTTATTTATCGTTAAATATTCCTGTTTTTGGATCACTGATTCAAATGTATAACCAAATTCTTATAGCTAACGCGCTTGGACAAATGATTAAAAATGGCATCAATTCATTACGTGCTTTAAAAACGACGCAAACCTTGATTAAAAACGAGATATATCGAAATGTTATTAGAAAGACGACAGAATACATAGAAGATGGATTACCATTTTCAAAAGCTTTTGTGGAAAGTCGTTATATTGATTCGATAATGGCAAACATGATTTTAACAGGTGAGAGAACTGGAGACATACCAAGTTTTCTTCAAAATATGGCTATTTATTACAATGAAATTTCCGATTTAAAGATAGAAAAATTAAAAGGCGGAATTCAGCCTTTACTATTAATTATTGTGTATGCTATTGTTGGAGCGTTTTTACTTGCACTAATCTTACCTATGTTGTCTTTAGGTACACAAATTTAATGTTATTTTATATGAATTTAGTATAGTATGTTGCTTTAATTTTTCTTTTGTGAGAAAATGATTATAAAGGAGTGATAAAATATGTTAAGTACAATTAGAAATAAAAAAGCGGTTACATTGGTCGAATTATTGGCTGTAATAGTAATTTTAGCTATTATTGCTGCAATTGCAGTTCCAACAATCGGTAATATGATTGATAGACAAAGAGGAAATGCAGCTGCTGCATCTGGAAATGCTGTAGTTGAATCCTTACGTCTGTATGCGACAGAAAATCCAACTGTTACTGGAACGTATGTTTCCACGGCTGAACTGACTGCTGTCATTGACGAATTTATTACTACAGTACCTGCTGTTGTTAACATCACTTTTACAGTCACAAACGGAGTTGTTTCGGTTGCGGCAACTGATGCTGAAGCGGATATGACTATTGATGGATACGTAGTTGATTTATCCGGTGGTCTGTTTGTAAGACAGCCATAATTTTAATGGATTACAAATTAAAGGCTTAAATTCATATGAATATAAGCCTTTTTTGTTTTACACCAACAAAGTATGATAATTCATGGAGTTTTTGGGACAAATATCCCGACATGTATTGAATGGGCTAATCATTATGTTATAATTATTCATAGGGTGGTAGTATGAATTATGTATTAATTGTATTTGTTTTTATACTTGGAATGCTCCTTGCTTCTTTTTTCAATGTAATAGCCATCCGTGTTCCAAACAAGATGACTTTACTTGGTAGAAGTAAGTGTCCAAAATGCGGGCATGATTTAAGATTAGTTGATGTTCTTCCATTGATTGGATATGTTATTAATTTGGGGAAATGCCATTTTTGCAAAGAGAAAATCTCAATAAAATATATTGTTATTGAATTGATTGGCGGATTTTTTTTCTTTACTGTATATTATATTTATGGTTTTTCTATTCCTTTCATTGTTGCGATTCTTATGTTCTCCGTTTTACTGATTGAGTCTATTAGTGACCTTGAATATTTAGAAGTTATTGATATTGTATGGATTATTGGAGTTGTGCCTTTAATTGTAATTAGAATTATTCAAGGTTCTACTATCGAATATTTTCTTTCAAGTGGAGTCCTGTTTTTTTTCTTGTTGATTTTGTCTGTCGCCGGGAAAAAGTTTTTTAAAAAAGAAGTACTTGGTGGTGGAGACATTAAACTCTACTTGTTTATTGGATTAATTTTACCAATCATTAATGCATTTCTTTCGTTATTTATCGCATCTTTGATTGGATTCATATATGGAATTTTTCAGTTGAAAAAACACAAGAATGAAATACCTCTCGTGCCTTTTATTAGTATTGGAGTCATAGTTGCATTTTTCTTTGGGAATTCGATTATTAATTGGTATCTTTCACTACTAGGGATGTGATGAAATGAAAAAAAACAATAATATTTGGTGTGTGTTTCTATCTGAAAACGGTTTAAGCTTTACGATTGGTAGTCATCAGTCTGATAAAGAGCAAAAAATTGGATTTGTTCCATTTGAGCCAGGAATCATCGAAAAAGGGTATATAAAAGACCCTAAGTTTCTTCAGCAAAAGCTACAGGAAATTAAAAAGCAATATTCCATTTCCTCTAAAAGTGTAAGAATTGTTCTTGGTGAAGAAAATCTTTTGCTTAAAAAAATAAATATTAATAAGTCTCTTGTACAAGATCAAAAACTGGGAGACTATATCAATTCTCAACTTGGGTTAACTATTCACTTTCCATATGACTTTCCAATTCTAGATTTTTATGTTATTGATGAAACAGATGAAGCCTTTGACGTACTGATTTTCTTATCAGATAGTAACCTTATTCAAGATTATGTAGATTTATTTGATAGTATCCATATGAGAAATATAGAGTTTGACAATGCATTTATGGCAAATTATCGTTTATACTATCATTATTTGAATGTGAACGAAACAAAAGATAGTTTACACTTAGAATCTTCCGACAAAGCAGATGAATATATTCCTAATCAAACAGGTTTGATGTTTGTCTCAATATATCATAACATTTTATCAATTTCGATATTTGACAAAATGGTACCTTCATTCACTTTGACTGAAGAACTAGAAACAGGCGATTTTTGTGACTCTGTTGCAAATTACATTGAAAGAGTAGCAAACTACTATCAATACAATATAAACAAAGGAAAACAAGAAATCAAATATGTTGAGGTTTTTGATTATCGAGATTGTAGTAAAAATCTTGATGCAAAACATGAACTTAGAAAAAAAATAACTGACATTGAAATCGGTTATTTTGATTTTTCTATTATTGAAGCTTTTAGTGATGAATTATGTCATAAAGGATTTTTTATGGCTTTTGCAGCTAGTATAAAGAAGTAGGTGGAAGAGATTATGAGAGCAAAAGAAATACCAATTCTTTTCAAGTTAAATAGAGTTTATCGAAGAGATTTAGTGGCTAAAAATCTCTTGGTTTTGTCATTTGCTTTAGTGTCATTTTTCTTTTTAATCTATATGCCCTATATCTCTTATCAACAAGAAATTACCTTGGCAGAAAAAACGAATAACAACCTTTCAAATCAACTATATTTGATTGAAACAGAAATTTCAACAGACAGTACCCCAAGCATAATGGAAAAAAACTACAAAGATGCTTATGATTATTTATTGACTCAAGATAGTAACGTTCATTCTTATGTTCAGGATATTCTTTTGATTGCTAGTGATTATGTGGAAATATCTAATTACTCAGTCGATTCTTCGCTTAAGAAACTTTCATTTTCACTTTCTGGTGCTACCGAAAGTGAGATAAATGAGTTTTTAATTGCGACTTTTGAAAGTTATGGAAATATTCCTGGTAAATCCTCAAGCAGTAGATGGATGACTTTGATGCCAGAAAGAATTAATATTTCTTCTTCGAAAGTCGAGGTGATTTTCTACTATGCGTAAATATAATCTGTTTGGTAAAAAAAACAAACGAATTCATTCTATTTATATTATTTTATTTGTTTTTGTTATCGAAATTCTTGGTTTTTATGCAGTAACTTCTTTCCAGCAAAACCGAATCAATGCGCTACTTGTTACTCAAGAAAGTTTGCAAAATTCTATCGATTATGCTTTGCAAAACCAAGTAGTTGAAGACAGTTATACTATTGATGAGTTTATTTTGACACTTCCAAGTGAGTATAGTCAATTTGCACTTACTCAAGAGCTTGATTTTGTAAGAAATTTTTCTGGACTAGCAAATGCGACAAACTATTCAATTTTGTATGATGAAGCTGCTGTTTCGCCGTTTGATTATACTTTTGTATCTACTTTTAAGAGTATTTCAATTCAAATATCAATGAGAATTGATGATTCAAATGCTATTTTGCAGTATATAGAAAATTTACAGAACCTTCAACGTTTTTATTATATTGGTTCATTAAATGTTGTTTGTTATACAGATGGTTCAGGTTCTATTCAAATGACCATTTATACTTTCTATAACAATATTCCTTAATAAGTGGTTTTATTAGTTGATTTTACAATGAATATTCATGTCTTTGGCCAAGGAGATACCGATGAACTATTTAACACTATCTATTGAGTCAAATCGACTATTACTTGTTCCGGTTTCAACTCAACATGCAAATGAGATTTTTTTTAATTTTGATCCAAATGTTACAAAATATATGTACCCTAGTAGTGCCAAAGATATATCTGAAACCATAGCTTTTATTAACAGTTCAAGAAAAAAGATGGAAGAAGGAATAGAATTTGTTTATGCAATTCTGTTAAAACCTAATTTTGATTTTATTGGGTGTGGTGGTGTTCATCATTTTGATCAATTAATACCAGAATTTGGAATATGGACTAAATCGAGTTCACATGGTAATCATTTTGGACGAGAAGCTGTTTTGCTAACATATGAACATTTTAAGAGCAAATATAAAGCTTTTAAATATCCAGTTGATAAAGACAATATTCCATCAAAAAAAATAGCTTTATCTTTAGGTGGAATTATTTCTAAAACATATGTAGAAGAAAGTATGAGCCATAGAATATTGCATATCGAAGAATATGTTATCTATTCTAAAAATGAGTGAATTGAGGTTGCATATTAGTATCTATTAATCAGTAAAAAAAATGTAGACATTTTAGGCCAATGTGAGATATAATTTTTGTGATAATTACTGTTCACCTCACAAATGAAGGCTTGGCAAAGAGGAATTTTATGAAACAAATTATCAAGTTGTATTCCAAAATTGCAAATTTAGTTGATATCATGACTAAGAAGGACGATATAACTCATTATAATCTTATGATGGGTTTGATTTCGTCGATGATGATTGGTGTTATTGAACTTGTTTCTTTTTTTTCTGTTCCAAAAGCGAATGTTCAAAATCCAATCATTTTTTTGATTTCAGCGTCTATTATGTTTGTTTTCTACATCTATTTTGTGTTATATAATAAAAACCCAAAATTGTTGACTAAGAAAAAACATGATATAATCCTTTTTATTTATCCTTACTTAATAATTTCTATTGGGATTGCAGTCAGTTTTTCATATCAAGGAATTACGAATAATATGTCTTCTTTTTTAGTAGCTGTTTTTGCGGCATCTTATATTCAGTTGTATCCACTTAAGAAAAGAATTGCTATATTTTTGTTTGCATTAATTGCCTTTAATTCAATGGTATTTATTACGCATGGATATGATGATGTATTTGCTGATGGACTTCGTTTTAGCATAATGATTTCTTTGCTTGGGTATCTATATACGATGTTACAATATAGGATTCACTGTAATTACTTATCAACATTAGTTAAATTAGAGCAAGACAATGTTTCTCAGCAAGATAATATGAAAAAACTAGAAGTTGCTTATTTGGATCTGGAGAAAAGCCAAAAAATTACTGAAGCCATGATGACTATTACTTCTGAAATACTGAAAAATGATGATTTTGATGATGTTCTTCAAATGGTCATACAGGAAGCCATTCAGTTAATACCCAAAGCGCAAGCGGGAAGCATTTTAATTCTTAATGGTTCTACTATGGAATTTCGTGCAGCTTTTGGCTATGATATAAAAAACCTTCAAAAGGTTCACTTAAAATTGGATGAACTATTTCAGTCAACTCTACCCGACAAATATGAACCTGCAATCATTGAAGATTTGGTCACTTTTGATACTGATCATATGAGTGATAACACATTGTCGCAAATGCAAGAACAAAGCGCGTTAATTGCTAAAGCGGTTCTTACATGCTCTTTTAAGTATAATGAAGAGTTTTATGGTTCAATTAATCTAGATTATTTTAATTCGGTTGAAGAATATGATGATCATGACAAGTCTATGATTAAACATCTTGCTAAACAACTTGAAATTATCATCGCAATCCATAAACTATACGAAAAAGCTATTCGTCCGACAAAATTTGATGACTTAACTCAAGCATATACAAGAAACTATCAAAGGGAACTTTTGGCCAAAGCTTTTTTCGAGGCAAAAGCAAAAAATACACCGCTATCTATATGTACGATAGACATTAATGACTTTAAAGAGATTAATGATCAATTTGGTCATGATGCAGGTGATTTATGTTTAAACTTTTTTGCTGATGCGATAAGGAACTTTTCTTCTGATAATTTCTATTTTTCAAGAATTGGTGGGGATGAATTCACTTTGATTATGGTAAATACAAGAAATGAGCAAGCAATTATCCATATAAATAAAATCAAAGAATATTTAAATCATTCTCCATTTGAATTTCATGGAAATTCAAAAATAATTGAGTTTGGATGCGGGGTTGCTTCATACCCTGAGGATGGAAAAGATATTGAGTCACTATTGCGTTTATCCGATAAACGCATGTATCAAGATAAAAATGAGATAAAAGCGAAACATTACTAATTATATGATACTAAGAAAGATGATGGGATTACTACATGCATGCATACACTTTGGCATTTATTAAAAGAAACGATGAAATATTGATGTTAAACCGTAATAAATCACCTTGGATGGGTTCTTGGAATGGTGTCGGAGGTAAGATTCAGCCTAATGAGACACCGCTTGAAGGAATAATTCGTGAAGTTTTCGAAGAAACGAATATAGACGTTTCGGTTTTGAAAATTGAACACAAAGGAATTCTTACCTGGGAAAACTTTGATGCCATAGGTTCTGGACTTTACATTTTTCTGATTGATGTGGATTCTAAGTTAGACTACCTAACTCCTATTCAAACTGATGAGGGTATTCTTGATTGGAAAAAAATCGATTGGATAAATGATTTTAACAATAAAGGGGTCGCGGAAAATATACCATATTTTTTACCATCCGTTTTAAATGACGAACTTGTTTTCCATTATCATTGTATTTTTAAAGGTAAATATCTAGAAAAAGTAATAAAAACTCAAATATAAAGAAACAGGTGATATGATGAAGAAATTACTGATTTTGTTAGGCGTTTTGATAGCTTTTAGTCTTGTCTCGTGTAATTCTGTGTCTACAGAGATTACTTATTCCGATGATAATCCATTTGTTATCGAAATGAAAAATGATGATTTAAAGATTTTACAATTAACAGATTTGCATTTAACTTATGGCATAGATGCAAATGATCGAAAGACTTTAGTTTTAATTGACAAACTAGTTAGTGCTGATGAATATGATTTAATTGTCATTTCCGGAGACATCGCACTTTCAATTAGTGCGACTTCGCTTTTTTCAAAACTGATAAAACACATGGAAACGCTAAAAACTCCATGGACGTTTATATTTGGAAATCATGAAACTGATTATAATGATTATAGTGATTTTATCAACCGAATTTCAAGTGAAACTGAATATTTATATTTTAAAGTTGGTCCTGAAATGGTCAATGGTGGATATGGGAATTTTAGAATTCAATTTACTAAAGATTCTGTTCCATTTTATAATTTGTATTTGATGGATTCACATAGTGAAATGAAAGATTACACAGAAGAAGAAGGCGAGTATGGCTATGTAAGCACTGCTCAAGTTGATTGGTATGAATCTCATGTTTCTTTGGATACAACAGACTCAATTTTGTATATGCATATTCCACTTCGTCAATATATGAATCCTGCATACTACGTTGGCACTTATGATGAAAAAGTGTGTCAACAGGGAGTAGATACTGGATTATTCGACAAAATTCTTGAATATGGGTTAACAAAAGGCGTATTTGTAGGGCATGATCACTTAAATGATTTTAATATTGTAATTGAAGGTGTTTATTTAGCCTATGGCCAAGTAACTGGATATAATGCATATGGATACTTAGAAAGAGGCGGAAGAGTTGTACATATCGATTCATTGGGCGTCATGACTTCATATATCGTTCTTGAAAGTGAGGTATCATCATGAAACTAAGAGAGCGGATATTCGTTGAATTTTCTTTATTCTTTTGGGGCGTTGTGTTATTCTGGTTTTTCGGATCGATACTATTCTTTTTACTTCCACTTTTTGGTCTAGTCTTTGTTATATTAGGAGGTAAACTCCATGTTTAACTTTGTTGTCGCATTAATGCTTTATTGCTTCTGGATAGCTTTAATAGGAGGAACAATTTCGCTGTTTTTGATGAGAGTATTTATCGCATTAAAATCAAAATTAACAGGAAAAAAATTGTTATTTGTAATTTTTACACCATGTTCATATGGATATTTCGTCACGTTTAAAGAACCGTCAGCTTTTAAGAAAATATATGAAGTATTATCTGCATTTTTCTTTATCTGTATTTTAATTGGTGGAGTAATGGTATATTACGTTCATTTTCAATAATTTCTACTATTAAAAGTGCTTCAACCCTACGCTGAAGCACTTTTTAATATAAGTCTGATTCGTTTTTTGTCTAACAAAATAACAATTATTTTATATATATTTTTGTTTTTGAAATGACTGCGCCACCATTACTATATTTTTATTGGGCGATATATTTCATTATTATGTCAATAGATTTAAAATAGACGTTTTAGTATGCAACGATGTTATGAAATGGTACAATATTGAATAATATATTAAGAAAGAACGAGATAATATGGATACTCTACTATTTGCTTTAAATGCTGTTTTACCAATCTTATTCTTAATTGCTTTTGGATATTTTCTTAAAAAGAAAAAATTTTTTAACGAAAACTTTCTTGAAATAGGGAATAAATTTGTTTTTCGTATTGCTTTGCCTGCACTTCTTTACTATACAATTTATTCTATTTCAGCAATAGATCAAATCAACTGGCCAGTAGTTATTTATGCGGTATTAGCTGTGTTGTTACTATTTTTTATTGGACTAATTATAGCCATGTTATTTATTAAAGACCCAAAGCAAAAAGGTGTTATCATTCAAGCCATATTTCGATCCAATTTTGCCATTATCGGAATCCCTCTTGCAGAAGCAATTGGAGGTGTTGAGGCGGTAAAAGTTGTTGCTTTGGTTGCGGCAATTGTCGTTCCTTTAATGAATATTCTTGCAGTACTAGCGCTTGTTATGTTTGTTAGAGAAGAAGATGAGAAAAATATTATCCTTTCGACACTAGTTAAAATCGTTAAAAACCCTTTAATTATTGGTGTCGTTCTTGGACTATTTACCTTATTCATTCGTTCGTATATTCCTCTTGATCAAGTATCGCTTGAACCAGTTTTTTCTATTAAAAATAATATCGAATTTCTATATTTAATTATCAAGTGGTTAGGACAAATCGCTTCACCCCTTGCGTTAATAATTTTAGGTGGTACTTTTGAATTTTTCGTTATTAAAAACTTAGCAAAACAAATCTTTATTGGTACATTTACCAGAGTCGTTATTGCGCCACTAATTACTTTATCTATTGCCGTTATGCTATCAAAACATACTAGTTACTTTAATTTTACAAGCGTTGACTATCCTGCATTTATCGCCTTATTAGCTTCTCCAACAGCGGTATCAAGTGCAATTATGGCAAAGGAAATGCAAAATGATGAAAAACTAGCAGTTCAGCTTGTCGTTTGGACAACATCATTATCAATCTTATCGATTTTTATTATTGTTGTTATTTTTAGAGGTTTAGGTATATTATAAATATAAAAAAAGGAACTTTTTGTTCCTTTTCTATTGAAAAATCTTCTTTTATCATTTATTATAGGTGTCACTTAGTGGGGTGATTATATGAATATTAAACTTGCAAAAACAAATAGAGAATTTCTAGAGTTATATGAGAATATGATAGATAAATATCCAGAAAGAACACAATTGTTTAGAGCCAATCTTACTGGCGATTTAGATGAACCATTATCAAAGGATAAATTTCGTGGTGCTATCTATCAAAACGAAAGTGTTGTTCTTTTGTTTTTAAACGCGAATCCATATAATCTTCAACTTTTTTCGACTACGGCTAATGTAGACGCAGTCGACTACATTGCCAAAGTCGTTGTTGAAGAGAATATTGATATTGTAGGTGTTCAGGGAAATAAATTCCATACTTCAAGATTTATTGAAGCTTATAAGAAACTTTGTGAAGCTAAGTTTGTTTGTCGGTTGCAAATGGATATTATGCGACTAGATTGCATCATTAAACCTGCTAAATTATTTGGTGAAGTCACCAAAGCTACTATGCAAGACCTTCCAAAAATAATGGAATATATGACCGCATTTTCTAAAGAGGCACTTCATGAAAATCTAACAGTTGCTTCCGCATTAGAAAAAGCAAAATCACAGATTGATAAAGGGGGCATATATCTATTAAGAAATGAGCAAAATGAAGTATTAAGTATTACAATGATTTCAAGAGCGATTAAGAATGGAAGAGCAATAAGTCTTGTATATACGCCCGACTGTTACCGAAATAAGGGATACTCCTCTTCTTTATTGTACCAGGTGTGTATGAACTTATTTGCGGAGGGAAATCAGTTTGTAACCTTATTTGTTGATAAAACAAATCCTGTATCGAACCGGGTTTATGAGAAACTCGGTTTTGTAATTACAGAAGATTCGTATGACTATGTAATGAAGAAAGGATGTTAATATGGACATTTCAATACCTATAAATAATATGAGATTTAATTTTCGTGTAGGTGCTATTATTATTAAGGATGATATGGTATTGATTATTAATAATTCCAAATCAGATTACTATTACACTGTGGGTGGAAGAGTTCATATTGGTGAAGATACGATTTCTGCTGTGAAAAGAGAAGTGTTTGAAGAAACAGCGCTCATTTTAGATGTGAAAAAGCTACTTTACATCAACGAAAACTTTTTTCAAGAAGGCGATACATTACCTGTTCATGAAATATCATTTTATTATTTGATGGATGGCATTTTCGATTTTTCTGATTTAAAGTGTAATTCACTTACAGAAAATAAGGAAGAAGAAACACTAAGATGGGTTCCAATAGATGCGCTAGATGAAGTAGATTTATTTCCTGATTTTTTATGTACAGTTTTAAAAAATATTGGTTCTTATACTTCTCATGTTATTTCACGACAAAAAAAAGGAACTAATTAATTAGTTCCAAATAAATCATATTATTTTCAAAATCCTTTGTCAGATAACCATACTCTGTTTCTAAGACTTCAATATTATGTGTCTTTAAACTATCCAGAGCAAATATCATTGTTTCACATGTGGGAAACTGAATAGTAAAGGATTTTAATCCCAAAGAATTTTCTTGTTTAATTTTTGCATCTCTTGATATCCAGGCATTGATAGCAATATGATGATGATAGCCTTTATCAGACATAAAGATAGCATCTCTTACTTCTTTTGTCATAATCTGAAATCCTAGAATTTGACTGTAGAATACTCCTGCACTGGTTAAATCTTTCACTTGCAAATGAAGATGACCTATAATGGTATCTGAGGGTAGTTTTAAGAACATATCGGAATCAGTAGGTTCATAATACACTCCAGAGTAATCGAATGCTTGTGTGTCCATATTAATCTTGTGTTCAGCCGTATACCAGAAAGAATCACCTCTATCGCTATATACTTCGATTCCGATGCCATCTGGGTCTTGAAGGTAAATTGCTTCACTTACTAAATGATCAGCAGCTCCAGTAATTGGAATTTGTTTTTCAATCACGTGTTTTAGAAATTTTCCTAATTCTTTTCTTGATGGAAGGAGAAGTGCAAAATGATAAAGTCCAAGTTGCTTATCAATTTGAATTGCTTCTTTGTTTTCTATCAGTTTAATTATTTCGTCTTTATTGTTTGTTGTAAGCGACGCAAATACATTTGTCTTTTCTTTGACTTGAAATCCTAAACTATTTGTATAATAATCAAGGCTACGATTGAGATCCCTGACGATGAGTTCTATTTTTCTAACATGTATTGCATCCTTATGGTATTTATTTTCCACTAGAATCACTCCTTATACATGTATTATACCTAATTCTTAGTATTTATTAATTGAATATGCTCAAAGACGCCTTGAAGATGCCTATTCTATAATAAAACGAAAATTAAGTAAAAAAAAGTTGCTTTTATTGCTAATATTTGGTAATATATATATCGGCCTTAAATTTCGGATGTGCAATTTTTTATATAGCGGTAGTCACACGAAGCATTATCCAGTTCGAGACCGCAAATGCTGCGCTCATAGCTCAATTGGATAGAGCGTTTGACTACGGATCAAAAGGTTTCGGGTTCGACTCCTGATGGGCGCGCCATTATAATACGGGAAGTAGCTTAGCTTGGTAGAGCGCCTGGTTTGGGACCAGGAGGTCGCAGGTTCAAATCCTGTCTTCCCGACCATTTTGAAACCCGAAGAGTAAGTCAAACTTACTCTTTTATTTTTTATAAGGACCCATAGCCAAGCGGTAAGGCAAAGGACTGCAACTCCTTCACCATCGGTTCAAATCCGATTGGGTCCTCCATAAAATTTGAACGCCTGTTAAACAGGTGTTTTCTTTTTAGAGAAAATAGGCGATACATTCTTGAGTATTTATAAATTAAAAGACTAATAGGTTAATTTAGGTTTTAAATAGATAAT
>JAQUZN010000033.1 GCA_028691315.1 Candidatus Izemoplasmatales bacterium
ATATGAACAAGCTCAGTATGCATTTTCTCCAGTAACTAATGGCATCGTTAATGGTGATTTCAGTGCTGAAGGATTTGCAGTAAATGCAGAAGGATCAAGTTGGACTACTTGGACTACAATTGGTGAAGGATCTTGGACAACTCCAGTCGACGCAACTTTCGAAACTGTTGACGGCCAACTTGTTGTTACAACTTTAGGAGCTGGAGACTACGTATGGAGTATTCAATTACAATATCGTCCTACTCTTGGTGCAGCTGATGTTATCGTTGGCGACACATACCAAGTTGAATTTGATGTAAATGCATCCGTTGCTGGAACATTCTCAATGGAAATGACGACAACTGGAAATGTAGCTAACATCGCAATTAGTGTTACACTTGTTGAAGGTGCAAACCATGTAGTTGTTGTATACACTGCTTTCGAACCACAATTAATGCTTACAGCATGTATCGGACAATACGGTGCAGCTACACTTACATTTGATAACTTTGTGTTATCTCATCAAGCTGTTAGTAACGGACCTATCGTTTAGAACTATAAAAAATTACAAATAAGTTTATGGGTATGAAATTCATACCCATTTTCTTTTTTCATCACTTGATTTCAAAAATATAATCTGTTATAATAGTAATTCATATCAGTAAAGCGCTTTCCTTCGCGTTCATATAGAAAAAGGGTGATCCTATGAATTTATCAATTATTACGAACTATTTAGATACCGGTCCAGGTATTTGGGAAATTATTTTACGAATGAGTCTGACAGCGTTTTTTGTTGGAATCATTGGCATAGAAAGACAAATGCGTCATAAAATTGCAGGCGTAACAACACATCTAATGGTTGCATTTGGTGCGTGTGGAATTGCAATTTTACAAGACAGTTTATATTTTGAGGCATTGAGACTTGCTACAGATCCTGCAATGCAAGGCATTACCGTAAATCTAGAGAGACAAAGAGTAATTGCACAAGTTGTTACTGGCGTTGGTTTCTTAGGTGCTGGGACTATTCTTAAAACTAGTAATGGAATTTCCGGTCTGACGACTGCCGCGACTATTTGGCTTGCCTCAATGATTGGACTTTGTTTTGGTATGGGCGGATACGTAATAGGAATTGTTTTAAGTGCATTCTCTTTAATTTTCTTAACTGGTTTTAGAAAATTACTAGAACTTACTGCATTAAAACATGTGAAATCGCCAGATACTCTTGGTGCTGAAATAGTTGAAAGATAAAGGAATCCTTTGTGGATTCCTTTTTTTCTAAAAACAAACATTCATATTTTTTGCAAAAAAACTCTAGATAGGGTAAAATAGAGAGTGAACATTTGGAGGTGTAAGATGGCTACTTTAGAAATGAAAGATCTTGTTGTATCTGTAGAAGGAAATACGATTTTACATGGCATTAATTTAATTGTAAATGGTGGCGAGACACATGCAATTATGGGACCGAATGGTACAGGGAAATCAACCCTTGCACAAATCATTATGGGACATCCTAAATATAAAATTGAATCCGGAGAAATTTTACTAGATGGAGTCAATATAAACGATATGCCAGTTGACGAGAGAAGTCGGAAAGGCATATTTTTAGCTATGCAAAACCCTGTTGAAGTACCCGGAGTAACGAACTTCGATTTTGTAAAAACAGCGGTTACTTCAAGACTTCCAAAGGAGAAACATCTTCGTATTGGTAAGTTTATTCTTGAATTTGAAGATTCTGCTAAAGAATTAAAAATGGGTTCAGGATTAGCACATCGTTTTCTTAATCAAGGGTTCAGTGGTGGTGAAAAGAAAAGAAATGAAATTTTACAGATGAAATTATTAAAACCATCCATCGCTTTTTTAGATGAAATTGATTCTGGTTTAGATGTTGATGCATTACGAATTGTAGGCGAAAATGTAACAAGTATGAAATCTCCACAATTAGGTATGGTACTCATTACGCATTATCAACGATTATTAGACTATATTGTGCCAGATTTTGTTCACATTATGATTAAGGGCAATATAGTTAAAACTGGTGGTAAAGAATTGATAGAAAAAATCGATTCATCTGGTTACGATTGGCTTAAGGAAGAACTTGGAATATCTGACTTTGAAGAAAAAAAAGTTCAATATTCTTTAGGTACTTGTGCAACAAAATCAATAAAGTAGGTGCTTGTTATGAATTTACCTCGTTATCTATTTAGTACGAATCAAACACTGGTTTTTGATTCTCAGTTTACGAACGCATATGATTATATAAGTATTGACAACAAAAGTGCTTGTTTAAATATTTCGTTTAAAAAAACGTTCGAACAACCACTTACGCTAGTATTTACAAATGAATTGTCAAACACTGTTCAACTTCATTTCAACAAATCAATATCGGGTAGTATTACTATAATCCATTATTATTCAAGACAAACGAAAAAACAGTTCTCGTTTGTTTTTGATGATTCATCAAATATCTCAATAAAAGAAGTTTTTATTTCCAAAAGAAGCATAACTCTTGAAATGCACCGCGATTTTATTATAAAACACAATGCATTATTATCTCTTGTTTCTGGATCATTGATTGAAGGAACCACCTTAACCAATGAAACATTCTTACTGACAAATGAGCGTGCTAACTTAACTTACCAAAACTTGTATATTGGATCTAATATCGATAACATGACTTGTAAACAGTGGATGAAACATTTTGCGGTCAATTCGACATCTTATGTTGAAAATCTTTTAGTTTCCGGGGATGAATCCAAACTTGATTTTGAAGTATCTGGTTACATCGAAAAAGGAATGAAAGGCTCTATTTGTAAGCAACAAAATCGCGGAGTTATTTTGAATGAACAGGGGTCTGTAAGAGTTGATCCTAAGCTATATATCAATGAATATGATGTTGAAGCTGGACATGGAGCAGCAATTGGCCAAGTGAACGAAGACGAATTGTTCTATTTGCTAAGTCGGGGGCTTGATGAATCTGCGGCAAAAAGATTGATTATCTCTGGCTACACAGAACCATTTATTAACGCGTTTGAATCTAGAAGTTTGCAATCTGGAATCAGAAGAAAAATTGCTAGGAAAGTCAAAGGAGTTGTTTCTGAATGAACATTAATAAATGGCGTCAAGATTTTCCCCAAATCAAGAATAACTTAGTTTATTTAGATTCTGCAGCTATGAGTTTAAAACCATTATCAGTGATAGAATCAGTGAATCATTACTATCAAGACCTAAGCGTCAATATCCATAGAGGATTGTACGATATTTCTGTTGAGGCAACAACTTTGTATGAAAATACTAGAGAGGTAATCGCAAAATATGTAAATGCTTCTGTGGAAGAGATCGTTTATACAAGAGGAACGACGGCTTCCTTAAACTTAGTAGCATCCTCTTATGGATTATCGCATCTACATGAAGGCGACGAAGTGATTGTTTCTGAACTAGAACATCATTCATCTATTATTCCTTGGCAAGAAGTCGCAAAAAAGACAAAAGCGATATTGAAATATATTCCACTAGATATTGATGGCAGAATTACACTTGAAAACTTTCAAACAGTTTTATCTGATAAAACGAAAGTTATCGCGTTAACCTATGTTTCGAATGTTATGGGATATATTACGCCGATTGATCAAATCACACATATCGCACATCAAAAAAACATTATCGTTGTTGTGGATGCTGCACAAGCATTACCCCATTTTAGAATAGATGTAAAGGCACTTGACATTGATTTTTTAGCTTTTTCAGGGCATAAAATGCTTGGCCCAACAGGCATCGGCATTTTATATGGGAAAAAGCACTTATTAAATTCATTAGAGCCTACTGAGTTTGGTGGAGATATGAATGATGAAGTTACCAAAGAATCTGCTTCATGGAAAGATTCTCCATATCGTTTTGAAGCAGGTACAATGCCTGTCGCAAGCGTCATTGGTTTTAAAGATGCATTTGATTACTTCAATAAATATTCAATTGATGAGATTGAAAAACATACAATGAGTATATATCGTTATACAATGGCAAGACTATCTAAAATTGATGGAATCGAAATCTACAATCCAAAAAGCGATACGGCAATCATCGCATTTAACATAAAAAATGTTCCTTCGCATGATGCGGTTAGTTTCTATTCAGAAAAGAACATCTGTTTGCGATCAGGTCATCATTGTGCCCAGTTAGTGACAAAATGGTTAGGTGTTCCTGCTTGTTTGAGAGCATCATTCTATCTATATAATGATTTTAAAGATGCGGATGCATTTGTCGATGCGACTATTGAAGCGGTTTCGTTTTTCAAAAGATTAGGATTTTAGAGGTGTTATTTTGGCGAATTTAGAAAATTTGTATCGTGAAGTTATAATGGAACATTTTAAAAACCCTAGAAATAAGGGACTTGTGTTAAATGACAATAACTATCATATCACTCATATTAAAAACCCAAGTTGTGGCGATGATATTACAATTGGCACAAAAGTGGAAAATGGAGTTGTCATTGATTGCCGTCATGAAGGGTCGGGATGTTCGATTTGTTGCGCATCCGCATCAGTTTTAACTGAAACAATGATTGGTAAAAGCGTAGATTTAGCAGAAAAAATTGCGAATAACTACTTAAATATGGTTTCAAACCAAGAAGTTGATGATTCGATAGATATAGAGGAAGCAGAGGTTTTTGTAGGAGTAAGATTATTCCCCGCAAGAATCAAATGTGCATCTATTTCTTGGAAAGCTTTTTTAGAAACAATCGAAAAGTAAATTGAAAGGAGGGCATCCTCTTGAGCGAACAAAAGAAAGCAAATGTTGACAACATTGTTACAGATTACAAATATGGATTTATAACTGACTCCAAAAGTATTTATCAAACTAAAAAAGGTTTATCAAAAGAAATTGTTACAGAGATATCTAAAATCAAAAATGAGCCTGAATGGATGCTTGATATTAGACTAAAAGCGTACCAAACTTTTGTTGAAAAAAAGAATCCTACTTGGGGACCAGATTTATCTTTTATTGATTTTGATGACATTATTTATTTTATTAAATCATCTTCTAAAGTTGAAAGTGACTGGAGCGAAGTTCCAGATGAAATCAAAAATACTTTTAACAAGTTAGGAATTCCCGAAGCAGAACAAAAGTATTTGGCTGGCGTCACAACACAATTCGAATCTGAAGCGGTTTATCATAGCACTATTAAAGAATTAACCGATGTTGGAGTAATCTTCCTTGATACCGACTCCGCGCTTAGAGAGCATCCTGAGATATTTAAAGAGTACTTTGGAAAGGTTGTTAGTTATAAAGATAATAAGTATGCTGCATTAAATACCGCAGTATGGAGCGGGGGATCGTTTATCTATGTTCCTAAAGGTGTAATCATTGATAAACCACTTCAATCCTATTTCAGAATTAATACTGAAAAGATGGGACAATTCGAAAGAACATTAATTATCGTCGAAGATGATGCATCCCTAAATTATGTTGAAGGATGTACAGCTCCAATTTATTCAAACGATTCATTGCATGCGGCAGTAGTAGAAATATTCGTTAAAAACCGAGCTTATTGCAGATACTCAACGGTTCAAAACTGGTCTAATAATATAATTAACCTAGTTACAAAAAGAGCAGTAGTTGAATCATATGGACACATGGAATGGATTGATGGAAACATTGGTTCTGGTTTAAATATGAAATACCCTAGTTGTATTCTTAAAGGGGACTATGCGAAGGGAACAACCATTTCCATTGCTTTTGCTGGGAAGGGTCAACATCAAGACACTGGTGCTAAAATGATTCATATAGGTAAGAATACTTCAAGTAAAATTATTTCAAAATCTATTGCTACCAAGGGCGGAAAAGTCAATTATCGTGGCTTAGTTAGTGAAGCTGCTGTCGCAACGGGATCAAGAAGTAAGATAGAATGTGATACAATTCTCGTTGATGGGTTATCTTCATCTGATACACTTCCAACGAACATTGTAAAAAACTTTAAAGGCCAAATTGAACACGAGGCGACCGTTTCTAAAGTTTCTGAAGAACAATTGTTCTATTTGATGAGTAGAGGCTTAACTGAGGATGAAGCAACAGAAATGATTGTTATGGGCTTTATTGAGCCGTTTTCAAGAGAACTACCTATGGAATACGCTGTTGAATTAAATCAATTGATAAAGTTAGAGATGACTGGATCTATCGGATAACATAAAAACACTAATTTTTAGTGTTTTTTTTCTTAAATGTAACAAAATGTTGTGTCAAAATGCATTGTTTTTTAACAAATGGCCTTTTATTTTATATAAAGTTGTGATAGAATAATCAAAAAGGTGGTGTTGTATTATGAAACTAGTAATGGCTATCGTTTCGAATGAAGATGCTAGTAAAGTAATCAAGACATTAATCAAAGAAAACTTTTTTGTCACAAAGCTTGCGACAACTGGTGGATTCTTGATGAGCGGTAATACAACAATGATTATTGGAGTTCAAGATGAATTGATTGATCAATGCATCCAAGTCATTTCTGAAACCTCCAGAAGAAGAACAAAACTTGTTCCAAATGCGATTTCATCAGAATTTGGAATATTCTCATCAACACCTGTCGAAGTCCAAGTAGGTGGGGCAACAATTTTTATCCTTGATGTAGAACAGTTTATCAAAGCATAGTAGATTGCTTAATACAGAGCCTAAACCTTACAGTTTGGCTCTTTTTTTTATGCACAAAAAGCAAAAAAATACTGCACATTAAAATGTTGTATGATATAATATGTGTATACGGTTACATAGAGAGGAGAAGCCATGCAAAAAACTTCAATTTTATTTCATGAAGATGGCTCATATACCATCCCGCGGATCACTCAGTTTAGCAATTTGTATTTTCCATTATTTAATTATTACGGGATGAAATCCGCAATTACTCCAACCCTTCATGGCGACATTAAAATCGATCAAAATCATTTTGGTATGATTCCTGTTTCACAAGAAGATTTAAAGAATCCTCTAAACGCTAGAAATATTTTTTTTAGAGTGAATGGGGAGTGCTGGAATGTTACAGGGTTAACTCCGTATCAAAAATATCATTTAGATGATGTCACTCTCGAAAACGGATTGCTTTATCAAAAAGTCTTGCGAAAGAATGACTTATTTCAAGTTGAAATCACTAGCTTTGTTCCAACAAATGATTCGTTTACAGAACTTCATAAAGTTATTTTTAAGAACCTTTCCAAGTCTTCTTTGAAAGTGAAAACTGTTGTAGGAATTCCTATATATGGAAGAAGTGCTGATAATCTTAGAGATCACAGGCATGTGACAAGTTTATTAAATCGTATTCATATTGTTAAAGACGGAATTATTAATGTTCCTAGTCTTTCGTTTGATGAAAGAGGGCACCAAAAGAATACGTATGCATATGGAGTATTTGCAAAATCTTCGTTGCATACCAAAGTTGAACATTACTGGCCGATCCTTCATGAATTTATAGGTGAAGGTCAAGACTTGTTTTATCCTGAGGTTGTCAGTTCAAATAAATCAAATACATACCAAGTTGGCGATGTATTAGAAGGATATGAGGCGATGGGGGGATTTGAGTATAACGAAGTAAAAATACCAAATAATTCTGTCTTAGAACTAATTGTATCTTTTGAAATACATTCAGATATTCAACCTTTGCTTAAGTCACAAGTTGATTTATCTACAAATTTATTTGATTCGTTATTAGAAGAAAATAAAGCTTTCTGGAAAAAAGATTTAATTACATCTGACTTCACAATTGGAAGTGTTGATTTTTCTGGATGGTTACGACAAGTTGGTATTCAACCACTTGCTAGAAGAATATATGGTAATTCATTTCTTCCTCATCATGATTACGGAAAAGGTGGAAGAGGTTGGCGTGATCTTTGGCAAGATTCATTAGAACTTGTATTAAAAAACCCTAAGGAAGTAAAAGATAATATTATTAGTTATTTTAAAGGTGTTCGCATTGATGGGACTAATGCAACAATTATAGGTAGTAAAAAAGGTGAGTTTAAAGCGGATCGAAATCAAATTGTTCGCGTGTGGTCTGATCATGGTGCTTGGCCATTTTTAACTTTAGATTTTTATATAAACCGAACAGGTGATATTGATATCTTGTTAGAAAAACAAGGGTACTTCAAAGATAAGTTTACTCATTACACAAAAAGGGTTGACACTAATTACAAAGAAAAGATCAATAACGACTTATTAACCGTTGAAAATCAAGTTTATCTTGGGAGTATTATTGAACATGTATTAATTGAAACTTTGACTGCATTTTATAACGTTGGCGAACACGGAAACATTCGTATCGAAGATGCGGATTGGAATGATGGATTTGATATGGCCGGATCGCAGGGAGAAAGTGTTAGCTTTACTCACATGTATGTTGGCAATATAAAGAAAATTATTTCAGTTTTAGAAGAATTCCTAAAAAATGGTGTAGATACTTGGTCCTTTTTAGAAGAATTTCAATATTTGCTAGACATTAACGAAGACGTTTCAAAACTATCTCCTGTTCAAAAACAAGATAAGTTGAATTTCTATTTTGACCACGTTTCACACAAAATTTCAGGAAAAAAAATATCTTTGTCTACGAAAGCGTTGATAAATGATTTAAGAAACAAATATCTTTCGATGGAATCTCATTTAAACTCACAAGAATGGATTACATCAAAAAATAATGAATTTGGATGCTACAATGGATATTATGACAATGAAGGAGTCCGTGTTGAGTCATTAGATGAACCTTCTAGAATGACTTTAACCGGTCAAGTTTTTCCAATGATGGCGCATATTGCAAGCCATAAACAAATTGAACAAATCATCCATACAGTTAACCATTATTTATATTCTGATAAAGTGAAATCCTACCATCTTAATTCTCGCTTTGGAAAAAATAAAATGAACATTGGTAGATTCATGGGATTTGCTTATGGGCATAAAGAAAATGGGGCATTTTTTTCACATATGACAATTATGTATGCATATTCATTGATTGAAAATGGATATGTAAAAGCTGGAGAAAAAGTTATTGATGATTTAGTCGACTACCTGTTAGATATAAATAAATCAAAAATTTTACCAGGAATTCCAGAATACATTGATCCAGAAGGAAGAGGAATGTATCATTTCTTAACGGGGTCTGCATCGTGGGTTATTATTACCGTTGTTGAACAAATGTTTGGAATTAAGTCAATATACGGTGATTTTATCATTCAACCACAACTTGCAAGTCATCATTTTAGGAATGATATAGCAAAGATTAATGTATTATTTCATGGACATATTATATCAATCACCTATATTAATCCAAAACAAATAGACTACGGTAAATACAAAATAACGAAAGCTTCTTTTAATCAAAAAAATCTTGATTTTGAAGATGATTATTGTAAAATTACACCAACTTTGATTGGACAAAACGGAGAAATCCATATCACATTAGGAGAAAAATAATGAAAAAATATGTTTTACAATGGTCAGATGAATTTGATCAAGATGGTTTGCCGAATCTCGAAAAGTGGAGTTACGATTTAGGTAGCCGCAAATGGGGTAATGGAGAGATTCAATACTACACAGAAGGTCTAAATTCAATTATCAAAAATTCGATATTAAATATTGAAGGACGAATCGAAAATTATGAAGACAGTCCTTACACTTCAGCAAGATTAACTACTTATGAGAAAAAGCACTTTATGTACGGACGTCTTGAGGTAAGCGCAAAAATTCCGACAGCTAAAGGTTCATGGCCAGCTATATGGATGCTTCCTGTTGAAAAAAAAGAAAAAGATGTTCCTTGGCCAAAATGTGGTGAAATAGATATAATGGAGCACGTCACTCATTTATTTGATACGATTCATGTTAGCTTACATACAGAACTTTTTAATCACGTTGCTAGAACCCAGAGAACTCATTTTGAACATTTAGAAGGAATCACACAGGATTTTCACGAATTTGCTTTTGACTGGTCAAAAGACGAAATAGAATTTTTTATTGATAAAAAATCTTTCGCAAAATATAGCCGTTTTGATGAAGGATATACAACTGATGAAACTGGATGGCCTTATGATAAACCTTATTATTTGATTTTAAATCAAGCAATTGGGGGAACATGGGGCGGAGAAGTTAAAGAAAGTGATTATCCATCTCCCTTTTTAATAGACTATGTTAGATACTACGAGATTATTGAAGAATAAAGGTTGAACTTTCACCCTTTTTTTCTTTTTAGCATATACATATTTCATGTTTTGTTACACATATTGATATTTCATTCATTTCATTGTATAATACTTATGTAAACAGTTACATGTTAAGGAGAAAGAATATGAAAAAAGTTATTGTTAGCGCAAAAGATACCGATTTTAGATTATCTGAGACATCAAAGTGTCAGCTTAAATTTAAAAAATCAAAAACTCTTCTAAAAATTGATTCATTTATCAAATATCAAGAGATTTTGGGTTTTGGTGGAGCTTTTACTGAGTCCGCATGTTATAACCTATTCCGTGTAAATGAAGAAGTTCGTAATAAAGCTCTTGAATTATATTTTGATCCCGAAAAGGGAATTGGTTATACAATGGGAAGAGTATCAATTCATGGATGTGATTTTTCCTTAAGTAGTTATACATATATTGAGGAAGGTGATTCGGAATTAAAAACCTTTGATATTTCAAGAGATTTTAATTATGTAATTCCGACTATTTTACAAGCAGAGAAAATTGCTCAAAGTCCGATAAAACTTTTAGGTTCTCCTTGGACTCCACCCGCTTTTATGAAAGACAATAATTCGCCAATTAAAGGTGGACACCTTCTTGAAAAATACGCACCTGCCTGGGCAAACTATTATGTGAAGTTTATTGAGAAATATCGTGAAGCGGGACTAACAATTTGGGGAATTACTGTGCAAAATGAACCTGCAGCAGTTCAAAGGTGGGATTCATGTATTTTTTCAGCGATTGAAGAACGCGATTTTGTAAAAAATCATTTAGGTCCAACGATTGTAAATTCCAGTGCAAAAGATGTTAATATTCTTGTTTGGGATCATAATCGAGATGTTATCGTTGAACGTGTTACGCCGATTTTTGAAGATAAAGAAGCTAGTCAATATGTCTGGGGAACAGGTTTTCATTGGTATGTAAGTGAAGCATTCGAAAATGTAGGGAAAGTTCACGAACTGTTCCCAGATAAAGGACTATTGTTTACAGAAGGGTGCGTAGAAGCTGGTGTTCAGTTTAATAGTTGGACAACTGGTGAAAGATATGCTACGAATATGATTGGGGATTTACTAAATTGGTGTCAAGGGTACCTTGACTGGAATTTATTCTTAGATAATCTAGGTGGACCAAATCATGTAAATAATGTTTGCGATGCACCGATTATAGTTGACATTTTTCCTGAACAGCTGATACTAGAGTCTTCTTATTACTATATTGGTCAAATTTCAAAGTTTGTTAAGCCAGGTGCTTACCGCATCAAAATAGAATCTAACAGTGAATATTTATCAACGGTTGCTTTTATAAATCCAAATCAAGAGAAAGTGGTTGTTGTATTAAATAAAACTGATTTTGAAGAAGATTTCAATCTTGAAAATGAAACATATGTATCATTACCACATTCAATGATGACAATTATTCTGTGAGGATTGGAGAAATGATTATTTATGGAAAAAATTAAAGCGGTTAATCTTGGTGGATGGTTTGTTTTAGAAAGATGGATGAAACCAGAACTATTTGATGAGTATAATATTCCAAAAAGCTGCGAAACATCATTTGTTACTCATCATCCAAGTCCGAAAGAAGCGTTAACCAAACATTGGGAAACATGGATCACAAAAGAAGACATTGTATGGCTCAAACAAAAGGGAATTAATCTTGTTAGACTTCCAATTCCATGGTGGCTATTTCCAGAAGAGATCTCTTCAGAATATCCTTATGTATCCCCCTTAAAATATATTGACCAGGCCATGGATTTTATCAATGAAGTAGGGCTTAAAGTGATGCTTGATTTACATACAGCGCCTGGTAGTCAAAATGGGTTTGACAACGGTGGAATTGATGGCGTTTTAACTTGGCATCATAAAAAAGAAAATATTGACACTACAATTAAAGTGTTAGAAAAAATAGCATTAAGATATAAAAATCATCCAGCACTTCATTCAATACAAGTATTAAATGAGCCAAATATTATCATCGACATGGCGATTTTAGAAGATTTTTATATAAGAGCATATCACCAATTACGACCAATCTTAAAACCTGAAACAGCAATTGTTTTTCATGATGGATTCCGGTTCTCACATTGGAGCGGATTTTTTTCAGAACATCGTTTATCTAATGTAATCCTAGATACACATGTGTATCAATGCTTTGATGATTCTTATAATCAAATGGATGCAAATACGTTTTTAAATTATCCTTTTGTGAATCAAAAACGTTTGGAAGAAATGGAAAAGATTGTTCCGGTTGTTGTAGGTGAATGGTCACTTGGTGCAAAACAATTCGAGTATTATGGAACTAGAGATGAATTTGAAAAAGTATTCGCAAAAAATCAATTTGAGGCTTACTCAAATATAACTGGTTGGATTTTTTGGGCATATAAAATCAAAGAATATCAAAGCGGATGGAATTTCCGCTCTTTGATAGAACGAGGTATTATTTCTTTGTGAAAAAGATAATTTCATTTATGTTTTTTCTGTTTTTGCTGGGAAGTTCTATTGCGTGCAATTTAACTTCAGTAACGACAGGTACGGTATCTACAATGGATACGATAACTACTACAACTTTAGAGACTACAGTCACATCAACACTTGATTTATCTGGTGCTGATGTTTTGGCATACTCTTCAAATAGCGCAAATGAGTTTACTGATATTTCTTCAAGTGTTTCCAAGTGGAATGATGGACAAGAAACCACACTAAAAATTAACGTTGATGACTTACAAACTTTTCAAACTTTTTATGGAACAGGTGCTGCTTTAACATATTCAGGTGCTTATGTCATCAATCAGTCTCCAAGCCGGAATGAAATCATTAACTATTTGTTTTCTGAGTCTGGGCTTAATATTCAGCTTGTTAGGTTAACTATCGGAGCTAGTGATTTTGTCACTAGTGAAGTAGGACATTATACTTACGATGATACGGTAGGGAATGTAGCAGATCCGACCTTGGAACAATTTACGCTACAAAAGGATCAAATAATTCTTGATATCTTACAAGAAGCGCTCTCAATCAATCCGAATATTGTCTTTATTGCTGCACCTTGGAGTGCGCCCGCTTGGATGAAGACCAACAAGAGTTTATATGGAGGCGTTTTAAAAACTGATTATTACAGTGCGTACGCGGATTATCTAGTTAGATATTTAACTGAAATGGATAACTTAGGGGTTCACATAAGGTATTTATCCATCCAAAATGAACCGTATTACGCTCCCGGAAACTACCCTGGTATGACCTGGACGATCGACACAACAAAGATTTTTATTCGGGATTTTTTAGGACCAAAGTTAATTACCTCGGGACTAAATACGGGTCTTATGATTTGGGACCATAATACAGTTGACAACTCTGGCACGTTAATTGACTTTCCTGTTAGAGTATTAAGAAACGCTGAAACAGCATCTTATGTAACTGCGATTGGAGTTCATTGTTACTCGGGTGATGAATTTGATATGGCTGACTACCTCGATTACTTACATGAAAACAACCCTGAAACTGAAGTGTTTATGACAGAGTGTACAGCAGTAACAGCATATAAGAATATTGAGAGTAATATGGAGTGGTCGGTTCGAAGGATGTATTTAGAAGCATATAATCGATATGCATCTGGAACGACATATTGGAATATGGCACTTGATCCAAATGGTCAAACCCATCTTGGAGGTTGTGATACTTGTACAGGATTAATTAGTGTTCCATTAGATGGACAAACTGGATTTACACTTGAGGCAGATGGATATATTACTGGTCATTTTTCTAAAGATATAAAGTCTGGTGCAAAAAAAATCTATGTTAAAGTGAATAACACAAGTGTTCTAGCGACTGGATTTGTCGATAATGAAGGAAAAATTACTTTAGTTGTATTTAATGATGGTGCCGAAAGAAGTACATCGATTATATGGAGAAACTCAACCTTTACAATTACTTTGCCAAAAAGTAGTTTAATCACAATTACTTGGAATAAACCTCTTTAGAAAGGAATTACTGATGAAAAAATTACTTACATTTTTGACTTTATTTGTTGCTTTATTTTTAGTAGCTTGTAACTTAACAACTTCAACAACTACAAATACAACTCAAACAACCACAACTTCAACTTCTGCAAACACAACCGATTCAACCTTCTTAACTGACACATCAGTTGTCAACTATGAAGGATCATATTGTGATGTTTTAGAAGTTGATTACACTTTTATTGATGATTTACTAGCTAGCCTAACAATCGAGGAGAAAGTTGGGCAAATGTTACAAGCAGAAAAAAGCGGTGCATCAACAACAGATGCCAAAAACTATAATCTTGGTTCGATTTTAAGCGGAGGGGGATCTGCTCCTTCGACAAATGCTGCATATAATTGGTATTTGCTTTATAAAGGATATCAAAATGCAATGAAAAGCTCATCTACTCAAATACCAATTATTTATGGACTTGATGCTGTTCATGGGGATAACAATGTATATGGTGCAACTATATTTCCACATAACATTGGTCTAGGTGCCGCAAATGACCCGGATCTAATGTTAAAAATCGGTCAAGTGACCGCAAGAGAAGTAAGAGTTACCGGTATGAATTATACTTTTGCTCCAGCAGTAAGTGTTGTTCAAGACATATCTTGGGGAAGAACTTATGAATCCTTTGGAGAATCTACAGATTTAGTAAGTTCACTTACAGGACCATATATTGACGGGTTACAAAGCTATTGTATCGGCGCATCTGCAAAACATTTTTTAGCTGATGGAGGTACAGACGGCGGTCAAGATCAAGGAAATGCTACACTTACGGAAGAAGAGGCTAGATCTTTATTCTTGAAACCATATTATGATGCAATTGAATCAGATGTATACACGATTATGGTTTCATATAGTTCTATAAATAATCAAAAAATGCATGGAAGTGAATATTGGATTCAAGAAGTTTTAAAAGAAGAAATGGGTTTTGAAGGATTTGTTATCTCTGACTATGAAGCAATTCATCAATTATCTGGTAGTTATTATGATCAACTAGTGCAAAGTATTAACGCTGGAATTGATATGTTAATGGAACCCTTTTCTTGGAAAAGTGCAATTGAGAACATTATTCTAGCTGTTCAAAATGGAGACATTTCTGTTTCGAGGATTAATGACGCAGTTAGACGAATACTTATCATTAAGTACAAGATGGGATTATTCTCGGATGACTTTTACAATGCTGAAACTGGTGATTATTACCGTTTAACATATGATGATAATTTTTATACAGATGAAAACAAAGCAGTGGCAAGAGAAGCGGTTAGAAAATCACTTGTTTTACTGAAAAATGATAATAATGTTCTTCCTTTATCAAAAAATGAAGATGTTGCAGTTATTGGAAAAGGAGCATCTAGTATTGGTATTCAGTGTGGAGGTTGGACAATTTCTTGGCAAGGATCTGATGCAAATCATTTAACTGCTGGAACAACCATCATCGATGGAATGAGAAAAGCGGTTAACCAATCTTCTGGAACTGTTTATGATGATATTTCAAAAGCCGATAAAGTAGTAGTTGTTTTATCTGAAAAACCATATGCTGAAGGACAAGGTGACAATGAATATCCATCATTGACTGGTTCTACAGCAGATAGCGGGAACGCTGCTTTGCTTGACCAAATCTTGGTTGCTAAAAGCATGGGTAAGACTGTAATTGGTATAGTCATCGCTGGTAGACCACTTATTATAGGAAATTATTTAAATTATTTTGACGCCTTAGTTATGGCCTTTTTACCAGGCTCTGAAGCTGGACTTGGAATTGCTGATGTATTATACGGAGATTATGATTTTCAAGGGAAATTACCTGTTACTTGGCCATTATCCTCTGAAGGAATTGGTATGAATATCAATTCTATCCCATATAATTCGGATGTCGTTTTATATCCATTTGGATATGGACTAACATATAAGGAGCACTAATTATGAATATATTTGAAGTTTTAAACCAAATGACTCCGGTAGAAAAAGCTACTTTACTAACAGGCAAACATAACTGGTATTTCAATGGAGTTCCTAGATTAGGAATTCGTGAATTTGTTGTTGGTGATGGCCCTCATGGACTTCGTGCTTATTTGAATATATTAGAATCGAATGGTCATCCAAAAACAAGACAACCCGCAACTATGTTTCCCTCTGCATCAGGGATGGCGTCTTCTTGGAATCAAGAATTACTTGAGCAAGTTGGAGAAACAATTGGAAAAGAATGTAATCACTATAATGTAGATGTAATCCTTGCGCCAGGTATCAATGGTAAAAGAAGTCCTTTAGCAGGAAGAAACTTTGAATATTATTCAGAAGATCCAGTGTTAACTGCA
>JAQUZN010000188.1 GCA_028691315.1 Candidatus Izemoplasmatales bacterium
CAAAAAAGAATTCTTCGTTATCCGCAAGATGGGCAATCTCATTTTTAACTTCAACGGCAATTACGGCGGAGTCTACACTTGGTTCTGGAATAAATACATTTTTAGGGACATTAAATAAAATACTCGCACTAGCTCGGTACTGAATAACAATACTTAAAGCGTTATAATCTTTGGTATTTGGTTTTGAAGTGATTCGTTTCGCTACTTCATACTGAACCATAAAAACCATTTTTTTAACTTTTTTTGATGTTTCTAAAAACTTCATTAAAATCGGTGTAGTGATATAATAAGGCAAATTACTTACAACAATAATATCAGATTGATCACTAAAAACCCTGTCGATTTCTTCGTCAATATTCACCTTTAAAATATCATTTTGAATTAAAGTAAAGTTTTTGTACTGAGAAAACTCCTTATTCAGAATTGGGATTAAATCCTTGTCAATTTCATAAGCTAAAACATGCTTTGATGCATCCAGTAGTTTTTGAGTAAGCGATCCTAATCCTGGCCCAATTTCAATGACATTTGTTGCTTTTGTAATACCTGCTTTTAACACAATTTGTTCAAGAATGTTTTGATCGACTAAAAAGTTTTGACCAAAATATTTTTTGATTCTAAATTCATTACGATGAATTGAATCTTTGATTTCATTTATTGTTCCAATTTTTTTCATTTTATCACTTTATCTAGTTCCGCTAAAGATATACTCATCATATTTAGAAACTTTAAAAATGTTTTTCCATTCGATGGCGGTAAATTTAATTTTCTAGATACTTCTTTCCGTCTTTGTTTTGACTGTGAGTGCTGAACTAGTTGTCTTTTTATTAAGTCTGAAAGTTGAATTTGATTTGACTTCTTTGATAAATCAAGCACAACTACTTTTTCGAGCGAAGATACGATGTTTTCAACACTTACGTGTTCAACTCCAATCTTCTTGTGATTTTTACTATAAGCCATATTACGCTCAATTGTGGCGATTTTAATTGTTTCATTTTTACAAAATTCTAAGATTTTTTGTGTAATTTGTCTTCCGGGAAAATCTGGGTCTAAAAAGAGAATAACGCCTCTTTTCTTTGCTGCATCTTTGATAAAAGTTAGGGTTTCATTAGAGACTGAGCTTCCCCCTGTAATGATTGTTTCGATATCAGGATATATAGACTGAAGTTTTTGATGGTCATGAATCCCTTCCACAACAATAACTTCTTTAAACATGAGATGCCTCATCCTCTTGGTTTTTAAAATACTTCAGTTTGGATTTTGCAGGGATAATAATCGAAATTGCTTGTTTAAACACTTTAATATCTTGGTTTCCAATTCCGCCGGATTCACCATCAATATTCCATCTTGATCTCGTATTTGTTACAATCTTTATGGAAGACGTTTTAAACCGTTTCACAAGTGGTGTAGACCAGAACGGGAGTAAGAATGAGGTGAAATATAAAAGCCAGTTTAAAGGATAAATATTACGATATAGAACAATATCAACTAGACCATCATCAAGTCTTGGTTTATAAATCATATTGATACCCGCAACACGTTTTGAATTAATAATTAAGACTAGAGAGAATTTACCGCGGAACTCGCCATTGTCATGAATAACTTTCATTCTCATCTTTGGGATGGTTAATAATTCCTCCACACCTTTGATGACATAAGCAAGATAACCGATTTTTCTTTTTAATCTAGAATCTGTAACATAACTAATATCAATAAAAGCACCATTTCCAGAAACATAACAGAAATATCTGTCATTGGACTTAACAATGTCCATATACACAGGTTTGTTGTTAATGATATTTTCAACTGCTTTACTTACTGTTTTTGAAAGGCCAAGTGTATGGCCTATATCACAGCAGGTTCCAGCAGGTATATAGCCAATAATGGGTTTTTTATCGAAATCCATTAATCCATTAACGCACTCATTAAAAGTTCCATCGCCACCAACAATAACGATCATTTCAGCTAAGTTTTCACACGCTTGCTTAGCAAGTTTTGTAGCGTGTCCCATATATTTTGTCTCATAAGGAATAACGTCATGCCCGGTTTCTTTCAACCTTTTCATGACGTAATCTAAATGACTTGTAAAATTTTGTTTCCCACTTTTGGGATTATAAATCAAATATGTTTTTATCACTAAATCACCGAGTAATATTATACCACACCAATAATAAATCTACCATAAACTATTCTTTCTCACATAAATACTTTACAAAAGTACCCTGCTTTCTGTTATAATATAAGCGGTGATTTATTTGAAAAAATTAGATACGTTATTATTTGATTTAGATGGAACATTAGTGGATTCAAATGAATGTATTCTTGAGACTTTTAGAAGGACATTTCTCAGGTATCTTCCTACCCGCGTGTTTTCAAAAACAGAATTAATCGCAATGATGGGACCGCCTTTATATGAAACCTTTCAAATCGTTTCTACAGAGGAACAAACGATTCAAGATATGATACAATATTACAGGAAAATTTACGTTGAGCTTGAATTTGATTATATTCATATCTATCCAAATGTAATCGATGTATTAAAGTATTTTAAGAATAACGGTTTTCATATTGGCATTGTCACAACAAAATTTCAGGAATCTGCTATTCCTTCTATCAAAGCTTTTGGCATTGACAAATATATTGATGTATTGATTGGTCTTGATGATGTAACCCATCACAAGCCTCATCCTGAACCTGTACTAAAAGCATTGTCATATTTCCCTCATCAAGAAGTATTAATGATAGGCGATAATTCTACAGATTTATTGTCAGGCAGAAATGCAAATACATTAACTTGTGGTGTAGAGTGGTCAATAAAAAAAGTGGAGTTAAGGGAAACAAATCCAGATTTTTGGATCAAAGACTTTATAGACTTAATTGAACTCGTTCAAAAATATAATAAGGAGGAATAAACAAATGGATTGTGTATTTTGTAGAATTATTAACGGAGAAATACCAACGTACAAAGTGTATGAGGATGAAAATGTGATTGCTATTCTCGATATTTCTCAAGCCACAAAAGGGCATACTTTAATCATTGCCAAAGAACATTATAAGAATCTTTACGACATTGATGAAGAATTAGCAGGTAATATTTTTAGAAAAGTTCCAAAGATTGCGAATGCCATTAAAGAAGCATTCCACCCAATTGGTCTGAATGTGCTTGTGAATACTGAAAAACCATTACAGACTGTCTTCCATTTTCATATCCATTTAATTCCAAGATATCATATGGATGGTGTCGATATTGATTTTGTGAATAATGCTGGTAATATTACAAAGGAAACTTACTTAGATACTTTGTCAAAAATCAAAGAACATTTAAAGATATGATTTTTTAACCATTTACATTTTTGTGAATGGTTTTTTTATAAAGAAAAAGCCTCTTTCGAGGCTAATTTTTTTATAGATTTGGACAAGTTTGATTGTTTTTGTATACATTTGATTCTGATGTATTTGTTTGGTTAGCATTTTTATTTGTAAAAGTGTTTTTGAATTG
>JAQUZN010000189.1 GCA_028691315.1 Candidatus Izemoplasmatales bacterium
TTGCACCATTTGAATTGAGATCTTCACTCGCTAGATTAATAAATAGTTCTTCAAGTTGTCTTTGATATTTGGTTTCAAAATCATAATTAAAGATTTCTCCACCAGTTCTCATCGATTCATCGCTTAACACCATTTCATAGTAATCACCAAACTCTTTACTTTTTGGAAAGATGAATTCATAAACGTCTTCACCAAAGTGAATACTTGCGAGGGTTAAGTTAATTTTCTTGATTTCTTCTTGTGCAGAAACGATGTAATTTCTGAGTTTTGCAATAAAATCTTCTTTGAATAATTTTTCTGCCACTTCTCTTGCTTCTCTGACTTTACTTTCGTATTTTACAAGATCCGATTTGATTAGTTTATTCAGTTCATCCAGATACAAATTCATATACTCAAGTCCATATTGATAACTTAAATTGTAGTTATTTACATATTTGAATTGTTTTGATTTTAAGCTATCTTCAAGGTTGGAAATGTTCGTTAATTCAAGTGCAATTCGAGACAAGTAATCTTGTTCGACTTTTTTCGAATCTTTCGCATTTTCAATTTCTTGATGATATAGGTTGTACGCATCACTTTCAATGGATGGTGCTGTTTCTAGTGCCAAACTCATTTCAAGTCGTAATGCACCCATTTTGGTTTCTAAGGCTAGTAATTCTTCTTGTGCTTTTAATTCATCTGAAGATAATTTTCCGTTTTCTTCATAGAGTTTGCGGCGGTTGTTGTTATACCCTTTGATTTCGTTTTTTATATTTTCATATTCAACACGAATGTCATTGATATTCTCTTTAGGTAACGTTTGCTTTTTCTGTACTAAAACTTTTCTCTTTTCTTTTAGTACTGATAAAGACATAGATGCTTCTAACATATCAAATAGACCAGGAAGACTTAAACTAGAAATAGCTTTGTTTTCTTCATTTAATAATATGATTTGGTTATTAACTTCATTGTATTTTGTTTTCGAAGTTAGAGCCATATTCCGCCATTTTTCAAGTTGTAGTTCGCCAGCTCTTTTTCCGATAAATGGTTTTTCTGTATTTCTGTTTAGACTTCTTACAGTAAAGGAACGATATACCATTCCTGTATTTGTAATCGCTTGAGGATAGTTTTCAAGGTTTGTAACTTGATCGACCATGATTAAGCTACCAACTACCATATTGACGTAATGAACTGCGTCTACGTTGTCACTTGTAATAATTGATGCTAGTGACTTTGGTTGGAAGGTTGTAAAGTGCTGAATTTTCTTTGTGTTTACAAGACCGATTCCATAAATATTCAAGGAATCTTTAATCTTGTTATAAACTTGTAAAGCTTCATCAAAGTATCTAGGTTCAACAATTAAGTTAAACCGTTGTTGGCCTAAATAGTCTTCGACTGTATCATGCCATTTGGGATCAGTAACTTCTAATAATTCCGCAAGGACATGAACAGAGATATCAATTCCAAATCGTTCCTTGAGTCCATCTTCAATTTTTGTTTTGAGTTTTTGAATCATTGGATTATAACGAAGTTTGTGATTTTCTAAATCTTTTAATGTTTGATAAATATCATTGATTTCAACAACTAATGTTTTCTTGATTTCTTCTAGTCTGCCCGATTCTTTGGTGTTATCGTCAGTTAGTGTTTGAAGAGTTTTACTGATTTCAAGAATTGATAATTTTGCTTTTTCAAAATTTGATTCGTTTAGATTAAGTAAATCAATTTTAGACAAGTCATCGTATACTTTTTTAGGATATTCGGTTTTTAATTCTTGAATAAGTGGTTTTACTTTTTCGACTCTTCGAATAAAATAGCGTTTAATTTCTTCTTGTTCATCGATTTTTGAAGTTAAACCTAGTATTTCTTTATCGTAAAGTTCATCTGCTTTAAAAGTAGAATCACTTTGTAACATCGAGTATATTTCTCTTGATCTTTCATCAAGCAAATCGATTTGATGATCGATTTCAGTGATTAGCCCTTTATTTTTGTCTCTGTTAAAGTTAATCTTGTCAATTAACTTTGACTTTTGAGTAATCACAGATTTTGTACTTTCAAGGTCTATCACTTTTAAGAAGTATTCTAGAAATTGCTTGTGTTCTTGGTTTTTTTGGATATCCTCGTATAAATCTTTCATCTCTTTTAAATCAGAGACTTTTTGTTTGATAATTTTTAAGGTTGCCTCTAAATCGCGGTAAGCATGAATAGATTCTTTGATAGATTCTACATCAAGAACTTTTTCTTCTAAAAGATAATGATAGATGAAGTCTTTTACGTCCGCAATCGGTTTAAATGCAAGTGCCTTAGGAAGAAGTGAAAAATAGGTTTCATTTATTGAACCAAAAAGACTTCTATATGATAATTTAGCTTCTCTTCTTGTAAGGAAAACTTTATCGGCAACTTTGGATTTTTTAAACGTAACAGTCGTTAGAATTTCTCCCTCAGGGCTTACAAACTGTCCATCCGTAATTTGTCCAGCAAGTTCGTAAAAAATTACTTTAGGGGGCAATAATTCGCCAAATGCATCGATTACAGTACCTATACTAAAGTACTCGTCTTTTGTTTCATCATAAAACTCAAGAGCAACATGTCCAGTAACATCGCCTTCACGTAAGTACTCGTGATTGTCAATACCAAGTTTACATTTTACGTATCCTTTTAAATCTCTTTTGCTTTTTTCATTGGCAGCTAGATTAAAAATCTGATCTCCAGCGGTAATGACAAAAGCAATTGCGTCAACGATTGTGGATTTACCCGTTGCATTTTGTCCAGTAATTAATGTATTGTTTCTGATATAGATAGTTTCATTCGCAAAGTAATGCCAGTTGATTAAACGAACTTTCGTTAGTTTTTTCATACCTCTTCACTCCCTTCACTGTTAACAATTTTATTTACTAAATCAAATACATCATTGATTTGATGAGTATCGATGGCAAGAAGGATGGTTGGATAAATAACAATCTTTGTATTACTTTGGGTAATGTCGCCAAGGGGTTCAATGATATTATGTTTTTTATATAACCGGAGAATTGTTACTAAGTCCGTTTTGTTAATTTTTCTTTTCAACTCAAGTGCATCATATTTTTGATGGATTTCATCTACAGAGATGATGACATTCTCGTTAATGGATGTTTTGATTAGGTTTTGATGGTAAAGAATTCTTAGGATTAACAAAATTAAGGATTCTTCTTTTTTTAGTTTTAATAAATTATGATTGTCTTTATGAATCAATTGTACAGATCCTTGTTCACGGTCAAGAACAATCTCATAATTCATTACACTAAAATATTCATCAAAATAATTTTTATAGCTAAGGAGAAAATAATATTGCTCCTTATTGTCTTTTTTGTCTCTAGCCAAAAAGCCTGTTGATAATAGTTTCATACAAGTATCCGCAAATAACTGCTTTTGTGTCATATTTAATACATCATAGTTTTCTAATATCATTATTTAATACCCCCTTATTATTTCAAAATCAGCTAATT
>JAQUZN010000190.1 GCA_028691315.1 Candidatus Izemoplasmatales bacterium
AAAAAAGAGGCTAAAAGCCTCTAAACTTAAGTCCTATATATTTCAGATGTTACATATTTAATTGCTGTCGCTACGGTCAATCCATCAACGTTGCCCATAAGCCGTGATAATATTTCTGTATTAAAAAACATATCATCAAAACTAGAAAGATAGCATCCTATTTCAAAGTTTGGAACACAAACATAATTTCCATAGTTGCTAGAACCAAATATAACATCAATTGATGATCTACTTTGAATATTCATTTGTATCCAATTTGAACAGTTTTTTAAATATACTATTTCTCCATTCCAAGATTCAGTTTTTCCATTATTATGGTTAACACATTTAAACTTCATAACAAATCACCTCTAATTACTAATAATACTTACTTCTTTATGTGCATTAAAAACATCTTCTTTAGTTATAGTCTTAATACCTTTTGAAGCTGCTGATATCAAACATATTTTAGCAATAGAATTTAACTGTCTTGGTTGCCCGTTGGTTATTGAATATAATATTTCAAAGGAATCATCACTGAAAATAGGTTCATTGCATCCGGCTGCGCTTAAGCGGCTAGTAATATAATCTTTAATTTCATTACTACCCAATCCTTCAAAATGATAATTGACTGAAATCCGTTGCCGTAGTGCTTCATGATTTGTTCTATTGATTTGATTAATAAAAACTGTTTGACCTGCTAATACTAATATTGCAAGATCTTTTGAATCCATTTTGAAATTAAATATTATTCTTAAATCATCTAAGACTGAGTTTTTTAGGAATTGTGCTTCATCTAAGATAATTATTGGAGTAATATTTTTATTGGTAGCATAATTGAAAATGGATTCTTGGATTTGCTTAAATATTGCTACTTTTCTATTGGCTGGCTCAACGCCTAATCCGTCACATAGTGCCCTATAAAAATCCAATACTGTTAATGTTGACAATGGTATATAGACACATTTAAATAGATTCGGATTTAGACTTTCTTTAAAATATCTTAATAATGAAGATTTACCTGTTCCAGGTTCACCAGTAATTAATCCAAATCCCTTATTTTGTTTCAAAAAATCTAATCTGCTTAATCCTTGTTTAAATTGATAAGATTTATAAAAGTTTTTACTTTCTACTTCCTTAGTAAAAGGATCAAATGTTAATCCATAAAATGATTTAAACATAATTTATTCCTCCCTTACATCAGAGAATGGAGAAAAATCAACAGGATCTTTCTTACTTCCACGTCTGATTTTTGAATTATCAATTTTATTTACTTTAAGTATCCACTCTAGTCTCTCGCCATTTTCATTGAAAATATAGGCTTCTGCATCGTTAGTTGGATCATATCTAATATTAATTTTAGAACCTATATACGTTGTTGGAACCTCATATAATTTTTTATCTATAGAGACTGTTGCATCATTTTTCACTTTTCTAATGACCCTATATAAGAATGTATTTTTTATATCTTGTTCAGAAAGCAGCTTAAGGTTTTGAATGTTGCTCATAAACTTATCTATAGGCTTTCCTTTAATTCCACTATGATAAGCAGAGTTGTATTGTGATTCTACATATTGATTTAAAGATTCATTTAGTTCATTAATTGAATTGAATGAACTAGTATCTAATAGATGTTGCCATTGTTTTTGAAGAGTTTGAAACCATCTTTCTATTTTCCCTTTCGATTGTGGAGAATACGGCTCGGCAAAGCAAAGCGTGCACCCTAATGAGGCACATATCAATTCCATTTGACCAGCTCTAAAAACTTTACCATTATCAAAAAATACTTTTTTAGGTACACCACGTTTTGCAATAGCATCTCTAAATACTTTTAATACAGCTACTAAATTATCAGCTTCAAATGCTTTACAGCTAACAATAAGTCTAGATGAATCATCTAGAAAAGCAACTATGTATGTTTTATGCTTCGTACCGTTAATTGTTAGATATGGTCCTACTGAAATATCTGATTGCCAACAATCATTGGGGCTCTCAAACTCAAAAGCTCTCCTATCTTTAATGCATTCGTAATCTTCTAAATCTATATTTTTTACATATCTTTGAATTGTAGAAAGTGATATTTCAGATGGTTTTAAGAAATTTTTTACAATGATCTCTTGATAAATAGATTTTGCACTACGTTTCGGATTAGCTTTTTTCAACGAAAGTATTAATTCCTTAAGTTCTTTAGATAATATTCTAGTATTTCCCTTATCACTTCTTTTTCTAGGATATAATCCATCTATGCCTTTCAATTTATAAAGCCTAAGCCAATCCTTTATAGTCGCAGGTGTATATTCCTTTTTCAGCCCATTCGGACTATCATATTTTTTAGCACAAATCTCTTGCAAATATTCTTTCACAGTTTTATTTTGAAAGGTATTGTTCAAAATAGGTGCTATTAGTGAGAACCTAAACAATGCTATTTTTTGTCTTAAGTCTTCATCCATGTAGACAAACCCCTTTCTATATTAGTATTTTATAAGCATCTCTCAAAAGAGCTTGTCTAAAACCTACAAAGTTATGTGGGTTAAGCTAGGTCGTTTAAATAGCATTTTGGAAAAATGATACAAATGACCAAAAGTGACATTCTTTTTTAAAAAAATTGCATAAGAAATAGAAGTACTTATTTTTTAATAACTACCTTGGATAAAAAATATGAATCCATTCTAGATGAATAGTCTGTATTCATATTTTGTATAATAAAATCGTTAGTAATTGTAGCTAAAATAACAGCTCCGCTACCGGAAGGTTCTAAAAAAATGTTATTGTATACTCTAAAATAATATTCAATCTTACACATATTAGTTTTAAATCTTTTAACATATAGTGAAACATGACCTAATGAAAAGCTTAAATTAAACTCTCTAAAAGATTTGATTATTTCAGAGTAAGACTGTTTTTTGATCTTAATTAGTTCTAATAATTTTAGTATTGTTTCAAGGGTATGTTGAAAATAAGGAATCAAATCTGATGGAATCAAAGCATGAGTTTTTCCGCAATCTGGACATATAACACGTTGAATTGTTATTCTAGTAGTTACATATCTACAAATAACAGTTCTTTGATAACTTGCATGTCTATGTAAATTGCCAGCATAACCACAATTACTACATCCGTGTATAACCTGATAAAAATCTTCTTCTGAATTTTTTAATATTCTTTGAATAAAGTTTGAAAATTTGACTATAATCATAATAGAAAAAACATAATCACAATAAATTAGAAGAAGGACTTTTGGAAAAGTGGGACTTCTTCTTTTTTTTATGTCTAAAATCACCTCATCAAGATTATATCCATAATTTTACTTATATACACAATGTTTTAAGATTACTCAAATCGACCTAAAAGAAAAGCAAATTGAAACATCTTATATTTCTTCTAAGATATTTTAATTTGCTTTAATTTGCAGAAATTGAGTGAATATAAATTGACGTATAACA
>JAQUZN010000191.1 GCA_028691315.1 Candidatus Izemoplasmatales bacterium
ACAAAGTACTTCTCCGAGTTCGCTTCTTCTTGCCTCACTTGATGTCGCAAGAAAAACGATGTACTTTGAAGGCGCAAAACGAATTGACCATTTACTTCAAATGGCTTCTAAAGCCAGAGACTCGTTAAAAACGATTCCCGGTATTAAAGTGATTGACAAAGATTATATTGTATCTATGGGAAGTTTTGACTTTGATGAAACAAAAATTGTTATCAAAGTCAGTGATTTGGGATTATCTGGTTTTGAAGTTTACAAGATAATGCGTAAGAAATACAATATTCAACTTGAACTTGCTGAATCACATATTATCCTTTGTGTTTTAACGATTGGAACGACAAAAGATGATTTAGATGCGTTAATCTACGCATTTAAAGAGTTGTCTAAGAAATATTATAAAATTAGAAATAAATTACCTAAAATTAAATTTGAATATTCATTTCCGGAAACATATACAAGACCTCGTGATGCGTATCATGCACCTTCGATTAGTGTGCCCTTACAAGAAGCTTATGATGAGATTTCTGCTGAAATGATTATGATTTATCCACCGGGAATTCCAATGGTTATTCCTGGTGAAATCATCACTCAAGAAGTGATTGATGATATCCAGTTTTACGTAAAGAAAGGTTCAGTGTTACATAGTGATTTAGATAATGGCTATGTAAAAATTATTGATAAAGAACATTGGACTAAATGGGACGGTGACGATGATGAGCTTTAATAAAGTAGATTTATCATTTCAAAGTTGTACAAGTACATACGATGATTCAAACGTTGTGATATTTAGTTCACCAATGGACGCAACTACTTCTTTTCGACCAGGAACTAGATTTGCTGGAAACGCAATCAGAGTGGATTCTATCGGTGTTGAGTGGTATTCACCTTACAGAGATATGGATTTAAAAGATTATAAAACATCTGACATTGGTGATTTAGATTTACCAATTGGTGATGTTGAAGGGGCATTAAGTGTTATTAATACAACTGTAAAACAGATTTTAAAAGACAATAAAAAACCAATGATGATTGGTGGAGAACATTTAGTGACGTATCCCGTCATTCAAGCAATGGTAGAAAAATATCCAGACTTACATATCATTCACTTAGATGCTCACACTGATTTAAGAGATGAATTCTTTGGCAGAAAATTATCGCATGCTACTGTATTAAGAAGATGCCATGACTTACTTGGTGATGGGAAAATTTACCAATTTGGTATCCGTAGTGGCGATAAATCGGAATTTACTTGGGCAGCCTTAGGACACACGTTTTTACGCAAATTTGATTTTGAAGGTTTAGATGAAGCCGTCAATAAAATCAAAGATAAACCTGTTTATATTACCATTGATTTAGATGTTTTAGATCCAAGCGTCTTCCCAGGTACAGGTACTCCTGAGCCAGGTGGAATGCAGTACAAAGATTTATTAAATGCTTTTACTGCTTTTGAAAAGCTAAAGAATATTGTTGGTGCAGACCTTGTTGAGTTATCGCCGATGATTGATGCAAGCGGCGCATCTACCGCGGTTGCCGCAAAGTCCTTAAGAGAAATGGTATTACTATTACATAAATAAAGAAAATCGCCATCAATGGCGATTTTTTATTTATCACGTGATTTAAAAAAGTCTTAATCAATTTTCAAAAAGGCAGTAACTAATACGATTTGTATCATACTAAATCCTGCTATAAATACCACTGTGAACATGCTAAATGATTCAAAAAAGTCTTTTAAGATATTGAATAGGTTCAAAAAGTCCCATGTGTTATACCTGAAGAATCTTCCAACATATATTGCAAAACTAGATAAAATTGAAATGAGAACTACCGAACCAAATGCCCAAATTTGATTCTTTTTTTTTATAACAAAACTAATAACTGGTTTAATTGACTCTACTGCTAGTAATATTCCTAATATAGCACCTAGAAAAATATGAAAAAACGCCACATACGCTATAAGATTCTGCGTGTACGTTATAGAAGAACTCATACCCACAGTACTCATAAATAAATCTTTATCTAGGTAGATTAAATCAGTTATTAGATACATTGAATTTGGATAAAAAAGCAACCAAAATATAAGTAACAAAGCGATTATCCATGTTTTTTTAATCCACTTTGAATGAACTATATACATAATTCCTAAAGGAACACTAGCCAAAAAAATATTCCAGATAAGAAATACATGCAACCCATCGCCTGTTAATAGATAAACAAACGGTGATACCAAAATATATAAAAACATATATATGCCTAGAAAAATTAACTTGTGTTTTGAAATCAAACGAATCACCTACTAATTTAATCATATCATACTCAGTTAGCATCATAAAGAAAAAAATGCTTAACTTGTAAGCATTTATAAGAATAATATATATATTGCAGTGATTACACCTGTAAAGACAAGAGCAACCGAGGAGATTGCTCCTGCTTCTGGGTCTATTTCTATAGCTTTCGCAGTTCCAACCGCATGACATGTTGACCCAAGACCTAACCCAATAACTCTTGAATCTTTAACTTTAAATAACTTAATTAAAATTGGAATAATAACGGATCCAATTACTGCTGTAAGCACAACAACCCCAACAGTTATTGCTTTAATTCCACCTAAAGACTCACTAACCTCAATTGCGATAGGTGTTGTGGATGCTTTTGGTACAATCGACATAATAATCTCATAATCAAGTTTAAACATCGGTCCCAAAATTAGTACTGCACCAATCGATGTAACAGCTCCAACAATTGAACCAACCGCAATCACCAAAAAATTCTTCTTAATTATATCAATCTTTTTTACTACAGGTATGGCGAGTGAAACAATCAAGGGTCCAAGAAACAATTGAATTCCGCTTAAATCAGTTAAAAAAGTATGAAGATCAATCTTTGCAATTTCAATATAGAGAATTAATAATATTGATGACATTAATAGCGGATTAAACAATGGAAACTTTGTCTTTTGATATAGAAAAGTAGAAAATAGGTACAAGAAGAAAGTTAACATAATTCCGAATGCTTGAGAAGAAAAAATCTCATTCATGATTTGTTCCTCTTTTCTTCCACTGGTCTTGCAAAAATATCGTTAATTTTACACTCCCCATAATCGAGAAAAAACTAACTACAAGGCTGATGGTTACTAAGATTAAAATCCTGATAATTGATACTTTTAATAAATCAAAATACTCAATCACACTCACTGCTGCCGGGATAAAGAAGAAAGCCATGTTACTAGTTAGAAAGATGCCTACATCCTCTACATATTCGTTTTTAACGACTTTTAATAATAGTGCTAAAACTAATAACAGCATTCCTAAAATTGTCCCAGGAATGAATATATTCGGAAATATGCTTGAGATTCCAAAAGAAATGCTTTCGCCAATAACATAGAATAATAAGATAAAAAAGATTTGCTTGA
>JAQUZN010000192.1 GCA_028691315.1 Candidatus Izemoplasmatales bacterium
CTACGAGAGTCAACAAAGGGCAAAATCTCCCCATCAACAAACTACGGACCAAAAGGCTGGGAGTACGGCTTATTCATGCCCATAACTAAAATAAAAACCTGCAACCTGGTATGTTTGTAGGTTTTTTTGTTGTTATACAGATAATAAAATATAAGTATTTCATATGAGATTGTATGAAAGCGAGGGAAGACTTATGCCATACATACAATTGTAAAAGTTACATACAACACTTTTATTATTACATATAAATAAAAACTGGAATGTTCTTTTAATGCAATTGCTGAAGGCATCGGGAAATTTGAAATTGATGAAAATTGCATCAATTGTGGAAAATGTGAAAAAGTTCGCCCTATATCAGCGATTTCAGAACTGTAAAAAATTTCTGAAGTAAATAGTTATACAAAGGGAGTACACATTGGTTAATAAAAAGGCTGTAATAGATTAAAAAGAACTCAAGAGTTTTGTACTTTGAAATAGTACAGGGCTCTTTTTTATAAATATTAAAAACTATAAAAAATCTTTAATATCTTGTTTTGCAGTAAAGAGTGCATTTTCCATTGCCATTTCCAGACAGTTCTTGTTTTCAGGCATAACTTTATATGCCATTTCCAATGCCATTTGTAATACGAGTCCAAACAGAAGAGGCCAATGGTCAGGATTGCTACATGAATATTTGATTTTACTCTCTAAGACTTTCCATGTTTTAGCATATTCTGAAATCATATTATAGGGATTAACTTCTCCCCAGACGAGGTATTCCTCATTCCCAATCATGTTCATACAATGTGTTACGAGTTCTGAGAGGTCAGGTAAAGGCTTAGATGGTGCTAATTTACGATATACGCCCGCAGCAAGACTCCATATAGAATATTGACTTTCCAGTAATGGCTTATTTAGTGCGTCTCCCAAGTAGAAATTTCTGCCACTTTTGACTTTTGCAACGACGAACTGTGCTTTGGTACCTGTTTGTTTTGCTTTCTCCCACACAGAAGCTTGACAAGCAATTCCAGAAAGTCCACTAGTCCACAACAACACATTAGTGGCATTGATTCTGCCATCAGAGTCTTTAAGCGCTGTTGTGAGAACATGCCATATCTCCTTAGCACCTACTTTAGCGTAAATCAAAGGATCCTCTGTAGCCGTTTTATCGAGAGTCTGTTTAAAGACTTGATCCATAGTTTCTTTGTGTTCCGGAGTGTGTTGGTTGTTCACGTACGTTTCCTCTGCTTTCTTGTTATCAGGAGCCTGTTTAAAGACTTGATTCATAGTTTCTTTGTGTTCCGGAGTGTGCTGGTTGTTCACGTACGTTTTCTCTGCTTTCTTGTTATCAGGAGCTTGTTTAAAGACTTGATCCATAGTTTCTTTGTGTTCCGGAGTGTGCTGAGTGCTTACACATAGTTTTTCTAATTGCTTGTATACTTTCCTTATTTTATAGCAATCTTTCAGACAGACTATAATTAAACTTATTGTTAAAAGTACTAATAAAAAGAGAAGTGTTTCAATGTCCTCACGTTTAAAAAAAACAAATACTATCACAGCTAAAAGAAATATCTTCAGTGCATGAAGCCAGACATTTCTAATACTAAGTTTATAATTATGTTTACGTTCCTCTGGGGTCTGTAAAGTATTAAGCGGAATATTTTCGAAAAAATTGTTCAACATTGTGATGCCTTTCCTGGTGACGGCACCTCGTCATGGGTGCTTTGCATATATATTTTATCATAACAGAAAATAGAGTACAAGACAGAGTGTTTTCTTTTTTTAGGACTAAAGTGTTGTTCTATCTTATGATATAAAAAGTATGGTACTAATTTCTAGTGGAAATGTATGGATTGCATTCAGTTAAGCAGAGCATGCAACACTTAGTAAGAAGACTCAGTGTATGTAATCGTAAAAGTTACATACAACACTTTTATTATTACATATAAATAAAAACACTTAAAGAATATGGTAGTATTAGGTCAAAAATAGGAGTCTTAGATGGAAATATTTTTATTTGAGAAGTACGCTGGTTAGTTTTGTACTGGTATTTACTAATATGCCAGGAATAAGTGGAATTGAAACAGCTAAGAAAATTAAAACAACTGGATATTACGGTGAAATAATTTTTCTGACAGTTTCCTAAAACCACATGCTTTTAGCCTTTGGTGTGCAAGCGTTTTACTATGTGATAAAAAATGTTACATTGAAGAACAAAATCAAACTATATTAGGAGTAGAAGGTATGAGAAATTGACGTTATTTGATGGAACGGAGTTTCCCATTGGAAGAAAATATGACGCTGAACTAAGGAGGGCAATGAATAAAAGAAAGTTTGGAAGTACTGAGGCAATTTAGATGTAATATTTTAACGATAACTAGAGTAAGAGAGAAAACTAGAATCACATGATTCGAAAGAAATCTTGGAAATGTTATAAAAATGATTTTCAGACAGGAATATGTTACCAATTAGAACGGTCATTTAGTTAATAGAGGGGGAAGGATATATTATAAATTAGGAATATGTAAAAAAATTTAAACTTTATGCCTAATAATTAAAGAAATAATCAATTCACACGAAACGTAGTCAATGAAGATGTTGCTCGAAGAAATGTAAAAATGAGACGGAAAACGTTATTCGAGAAGAAATAGAAGTAATTAAGAAAAAAATGGACTAAAAATGGGAAAAGTGAAGTAAAGTAAGAGAATATTAAAATATTCGCTATATAAAGATGACATTTTTGTGGTTGCGAAGGGCTTTAAGATTTGAAGGGCTGTTAATGCGGTAAAGACATTTAAAAAAAGTGATGTGATATGGTGGATGTTGAAAAAGACGTAAGCATAAAATGAAGAAATCATACACGAATGGGAAGTCTACTTCATTAGTGAAGATGGAAATCAATATAAATAAGAATTATTGTTTCAGTTTATTGTCGAAAACGAGATGGGTGAGTAGATTAATGAGGAAAATCAAGCAAAAAAAGAAGGCGATACGCCAAAATAAACGTGTACAGCACTATAGAGGAAATGTACTTTTGATTAGTATAGTGATTTTGTTGCTAGTTATTGTTGTGTCTGTTAATGGTGTTTCGCTTCGGGCAAAAAATAGAGCACTTAATCAACGGGAAATAGAACTTCAAATACAAATAGGTGAAGAAAAAAAATGTGCAAATGAAATGGATAAATATAAAAGCTATGTAGAATCGAAAGAATATATTGAGGATGTTGCAAACAACAAATTAGGGCTTGTGTATCCAAATGAAATTATATTCAAGTCAAAAAATTAAGTTGTTGTGATAAATAGCTTTAGAAAATGCGAACTATTTTCTGAAGTTATTTTAATAATTGTAAGTTTACAGAAATACTGTTTTAAGATTCGTATTATAAGGAGTAGCGATATTAGGGTGTTTAA
>JAQUZN010000193.1 GCA_028691315.1 Candidatus Izemoplasmatales bacterium
AAAAAATTCGACAGTACTTAATATACTTGAAACATTAAAAGAGTTCGGCGCTTTATCTTATTCAATCATTGTTGCTGCATCTGCATCTGATCCAGCACCACTTTTGTTTCTTGCGCCATACGCAGCGGTTTCTATGGCAGAAGAATTTATGTTTCAAGGAAAACATGTTCTAATCATTTATGATGATTTGACAAAACATGCGATTGCTTACCGAGAACTCTCATTATTATTAAGAAGACCACCGGGACGAGAAGCTTTTCCAGGAGACGTCTTTTATTTGCATTCAAGATTGTTAGAACGTGCTGCTAAACTTAGTGATAAACTTGGCGCAGGTTCAATTACCGCTCTTCCAATTATTGAAACGCAAGAAGGCGACATTTCTGCTTACATCCCTACAAATGTTATTTCGATTACGGATGGACAGATTTTCTTACAGTCAAAGTTATTTTACTCAGGAATTAGACCAGCGATTAATGCTGGATTAAGTGTTAGCCGCGTAGGTGGCGATGCACAATATAAAGCAATAAAAAAAGTATCTGGAACACTTCGTTTAGACCTTGCTAGTTACCGTGAACTTGAAGCCTTTACTCAGTTTGGATCGGATCTTGATGATGCGACTAAATCGAAGTTGGATCGTGGCGCGAGAACGGTTGAAATTCTAAAACAAGGGCTTCATAAAACCATGCCATTCGAACTTCAAACGTTAAGTATCTATGCCTTAAACAATGGATTTTTAGATCAAATTAAACTTGAAGATATTCATCGTTATGAACAAGGCCTTCATACTTATGCATTAAATGATGCTTTAGGGAAAAAATGCCTTAATGATATGGTAACAAAAAAGGATTTGGCTTCAAAAGAGGAATTAAATACTTTGCTTGAAAAATATACTTTAGACTTCATTTAATAGGAGGTGAGTATTCATGGCATCACTTAGAGATATTAAAAATAAAATTGAGGCAACAAAAAAAACTTCGCAAATAACGAAAGCCATGAATATGGTCAGTGCTTCTAAATTACGTAAAGTCGAAAAGAAATATCGCGCTTTTCGACCAATTAAAGCCCAAATTAAAGAAGTGCTTGAAAATATTTTACTTACAAATCCCGATTTGAGTCATGAGTTGCTTGAAAAAAGAGAAATTCGAAAAACGGGTTATATTATTATTACAAGTGATCGTGGATTAGCGGGTCCTTATAATGCGAATATCATTAAACATTTCAATCAACTTATCAAAGAAAATCATCCTACAAAGGATTCATATATTGTAGGGACAATTGGTTATAAAGGATATGCTTATTGCAAAAGAATGCATTTGCCTTTACTAAATAAAGAGTCTATCACCAGTCGTGATGAGATACATTTTATTGATTTTCAGGCGATGTCTAGAGCGTTTATTAGTCTTTACTTAGAAGAACAAGTGGATAAAATAGTTTTAATTTACTCACACCACATTAACTCCATGTCATCAGTGATTATGGAAGAAACTTTATTACCAATTCATGATTTAATCGAAAATAAAGAAAAGAATATGATTCAGTATGTTTTTGAACCCTCTGCTGAGAAAGTAATGGAACAATTACTGCCAATTTATTTAGAAAATACATTATATGGAATTATCTTAGATGCAAAAACAAGCGAACATGCTTCACGTATGACCGCAATGAAAAGTGCTACAGATAATGCCCAAGAAGTAATTCAAAAACATACATTAATATATAATCGAGCTAGACAAGCGTCTATCACAAAAGAACTGACCGATATTATCGGCGGTGCGAATGCGGTAAGTTAGGAGAAATAATATGCCAAATTTTGGAAAAGTATTACAAGTCATGGGTCCAGTAGTCGATGTTTACTTTGAGGGAAATCTACCTTCAACCAATAACGCTTTAAAAGTGGATGTTAAGGCCGACTTAAACCATGGTGTTGAAGTTCACTTAACGCTAGAAGTATCATTGTTCTTAGGTGGAAACACCGTTAGGTGTATTGCAATGGATTCTACGGATGGTTTAGTTAGAGGGATGACGGTTTTAGATACCGAAGGTCCTATTACAGTTCCAGTTGGAAAAGTGACTTTGGGACGAGTTTTTAACGTTTTAGGCGAACCCATTGATGGATTGGAAATGCCTGACGAAGCTTTTCCAAGATTTCCAATTCACCGAAGTGCTCCAGATTTAGAAGATTTAAATGCCACAACTGAAATTCTTGAAACAGGAATCAAAGTCGTGGATTTGTTAGCACCTTATATCAAGGGTGGTAAAATTGGGTTATTTGGTGGTGCGGGTGTTGGTAAAACAATTCTAATTCAAGAACTAATTCATAATGTGGCCCAAGAACACGGTGGAATCTCAGTGTTTGCCGGTGTTGGTGAGCGTACTAGAGAAGGAAATGACTTGTACTTTGAAATGAAAGAGTCAGGAGTAATCAATAAAACAGCAATGGTTTTTGGACAAATGAACGAACCTCCAGGAGCAAGAATGAGAGTTGGGCTTTCAGGCTTGACTATGGCAGAATATTTTAGAGATGTTGAAAAACAAGATGTACTGCTTTTTATTGACAATATATTTAGATTTACCCAAGCGGGATCAGAAGTTTCTGCCCTTTTAGGTAGGATGCCATCTGCAGTTGGATACCAACCAACATTGGCAACTGAAATGGGAAAATTACAAGAACGAATTACATCCACTAATGATGGATCTATTACATCAATTCAAGCTATTTATGTGCCAGCAGATGATTATACTGATCCTGCTCCAGCTACAACTTTCACTCATTTGGATGCGACGACAAACCTTTCTCGAAAGATTTCTGAAGAAGGTATTTATCCAGCAGTTGATCCACTTGCGTCAACTTCACGAGCATTAACTCCAGAAATCGTTGGACCCGAACATTATAAAGTCGCCCGTGAAGTACAAAAAACACTTCAACGATATAATGATTTATTAGATATTATCGCGATTCTTGGAATGGATGAATTATCAGAGGATGATAAACTGATTGTTCACCGTGCAAGGCGGATTAGATTGTTCTTAAGTCAAAATTTCCATGTTGCTGAACAATTTACTGGCCAAAAAGGATCCTTCGTTAAAGTGAAAGATACAATCAAAGGTTTCCAAGAAATTTTGGCAGGAAAATATGATGATTTTCCAGAAGATGCTTTCCGTTTGGTGGGTTCCATTGAAGATGTAATTCAAAAAGCAAAAAATATGAAAAAGTAAGGAGGATATAATTATGAGAATCACGATTGTGACACCAGATGGTGAACTATATAATGAAGAAATAACTTCTGTTATTGTCTCAAGTAATAGTAATGGCGAATATGGAATTTTAAAAAACCATGTTCCAATTACATCTACAATTGA
>JAQUZN010000194.1 GCA_028691315.1 Candidatus Izemoplasmatales bacterium
GTGGATCATTCGATTTTGTATCTGGAACCAAATCAATTTTCCATTCATTTGGATCTGGCATTTCCATAATAGATAAAAATTCAGCGAAATAATACTCAATTCTAGCTAAGTTCATTTCATCGAGAACGATGAAATTAACGTCTTTACGATATGATGATTCATATAATGCTTTTAAGAAGTCTGTTTCATTGAAACGTTTTGTAAATTCATTAAGATATCCGATAATCTCCGCACGGTCTCTCCATGATGGCTGAACCGAAATCATCGCTGCTGAATTGTTAAAAAATTTTGCCATAGCATATGGTAAAGATGTTTTACCTGTTCCAGAAATACCTTCAAGGATAATTACTTTCGATGCAGACATTCCAGCAAAAAAAAGTGAAATCATTTTTGGTGTATAGTATAACTTCAATTGAGAAGCAGAAAAGTTCACAAAGTGAGTAACTAATTCAGGTAAAGAGATATAGTCATCTTCTTCCATATAAATATGAGTGTCTTTTCCAGAGTATTCTTTATCAACCTGAATTAACTTAACGAACCTAGATGGTCCTTTATCAATGATTTGAGTTCTTGTCTCTTGTTTAGGTTCATCAGGAGTACTTGATAATGGGGCTCCCATAGAACTACCTAAGGCACCACTATAACCATTTCCGTAAGACTGTACAGTTCTTTGTCCATCTGTACCAGTGACAATTCTTTGTGTAGGTTCGCCAGTTGTAGCATTGATACCAAGTTGTGATACTTTCAACGCGAAAATTTGATTTTTTTCATCTGTAATTGAAATTATTTTATCGTTTAACTTCGCAATCTCTTCAATTAACTCATTTTTTTCAATTTCAATTTTTCTAAATGCTGCATATTTTCTTATCCAAATAACTATTTGCGCAATCACTAAGACAATGAAGAAAAGAAATATGACAGAGGTTACAGCGACCATTGCCCATGAAAGAATGGAAAAATCACCTTTTTCTTCACTTAATATGACGAAATAACTATTAATGTTACTAAAAAGTCTTTTTATCATACCCTCATATATGGCGTCTTTGAAGAAAGACAAAAAGTCAGCCCACATTTGTAGAAATAGTCGTACAAAGTATCTAGAAAATTGATTCATACTGAATAGTCTCCCCTCTCTGACCTAGTATTACTTATACAGGGTTAAATAAGCTATTTTTGATCGTTATTTTTTGCTTTTAATGTCTTTTCTAATTGTTCAGCTTCTAGTTGAGCTTTAGCCATTGCTAACGCTTCTTCTTGCATTTTAACACGGTCACCCAAAGTTTTTTGGACATTATAATCAGTCATAACTTTAATAAACCGAACTAGTTCGTATACTAAGAATGAAAAACATGGTAATACGATAAAAATGAAGAAACCAGTTGGGCCTTTCAAAAAAGCAATAATAGAATCAATAGTACCACCAATATTGGAATAAACTTTGCCATTCCAAACACCAAAAACAAAACCTTCAGTAACTGGTTCAGCATCTTGCACGGGATTATTATCTCCCTTTGTAAAAAAATACAATTTACCATTTTCAGATTCTACAATAGAGACAATTCTATGAGAATTTAGTATATTAACAGCATTTCCTTCAGAATCAAATATAGTTGTTTGGAAAGTAATAACATCTCCAACTTCTAGATCAGCAGGACTAAAATCTGTGTCAATAAAAACCAAGTCGCCTTTATTAAATGTTGGACTCATTGAATCCGATTGGACAGTCATTGCAGTACCACCAAAAATTGAAGTTAATCCGTCATCAGTTGAAAATAGTGAAATGGCAGAATAAACAATAATAATTCCCAAAACTACCCAAAACACAACATTTCCTAATGATTTTAATTTACCTTTTTTGATTTTTGAATTTCCCATAATACACACTCCTTATTATTGTATCTAATATTTATGTTAACTTATATTATAACGTAAAAGTATTAATAAATCATCAATATTTAAATAAAATATTAGAAAAGATAGATGAGTATATGGTGTTTCAATTAGAATTATCTTTTTCAAAACCATATTTGGCCAATATGAGCTTGAAAAAAATAATCCCTATAACCTAACATAACTTAGGGAAACCCTAAGTTATGTTAGTATTATTAGGTTTATGAATTAAAAATTTACGGTTTTCTTAACAACAAATCTTAACTAAGCTCTTAAAGTAAATTTGAATGAAACTTGGAAAGCTGCGGCTAAAATTGCATTTGTAGTTTGTGCATCCCAGCCTTCAACATAAATTCTTACAGTGACTAATGTTGGTTGTCCTGCTGTTAATGTGACTACTGAAGTAGCACCCATCAATGTATCAGCTGAAACATTAGCTAAAGATGAAGTACTAGCGTAAAGTGAATGTAATGCAACTAAATCGCCAGCTGTTGATAATGAATTTAATACTGGAGTTCCTGTGTTATAACCTCTCATACCACTTTCAAATGCGAATGCATAATCTGGATTTAATGAGAAGATAAATGCAGTAGAAGTTGATTCTGTGTCTACAAATCCAGTAATTGCTCCAGCTGCGACTGTGGAATGTCCTGATTCCCATACTGCAACGTTCACAGCGTTAGTAACAGCATCTTTTGTACCTAAAACATTAGATGCAGTAATATCTAAAGTGTCAAGAGCAACTGTTTCGGTAGATGTTTGTGATAATAACCAAAATTTGATATCAATATAATTTCCATCAGTAGCATTTCCAGATGCTGCGGACAAAACTTTAGTATCAATATTCAATAAATTTAAATCTTTTGCATTCAATGCATCATATGTATCATCAGCATTGCTGTCATATGCTGCAGTAACAGGAGTAATATGATAAGTATCTAAAGCTGAATATGTGCTTGTGCCAGTGATATCACTGAATGAAACGTTTGAACTATAAGTTGAAGCATCTAATAATTTTTCAGTAGCGTCATCGGCAAGAAGACCAGTTTCTCCATCATAGACTCTCATCAATAAAGATTTGCTAGATTGAACGTTTAATTCAACGCCTGTAACTGATGCTTGATCTGATACTGTGAACCATGCATATGTAGAACCGATTGTAGCGATTAATGCGAATGCTAATACAACTGCTGATAAAACGACTTTGTTTCTTAATGATTTCATAATTTGTTTCCCCTTTTTATTTTAGATTTTTTTTATTTTTTAAAAACTGTTATTCTCCATACTGATTGTAAACTCTTGAAACGTCAAATTCCATATCTAATTTGACACCACCACCCATAATATTTATAGTATGGTCGGCATCCTCTCCTTCATACCAGAGGAGAATAGTAATTTTCATGATTGTACCTGGTTGAAATGAATTAAACTCTTGATACATAACCTCGTTAAGAGC
>JAQUZN010000034.1 GCA_028691315.1 Candidatus Izemoplasmatales bacterium
GTGAACAAAAAACCACAAAACTAATCCACTCAAAAGTGGCGGAAGATTTTAAAATATCTACAGGATTTGAAAATGTGAATGGTGTTAAATATTTTAACTTTTCAAGGGTAGCATTATTCGTCATTGTCGATAGTACAGAGATAATATATAACGGAAAAGGAATACTAAATGCAATCATATTTTTTTGATTAGGTTTCAAGAAACAAGCTAATCCAAATCCTAGGAAAGCAATGATAACAAGTTGAATCATGTTAAGTAAATTGAAATATGAAAACTGACCAAAATCAATTGATTCTTTTACAATGAAAAAGCTTATATAGGAAAGCGTGTAGTTAATGAAAGCAAATATTAGAACATTAATAAATACTCTAAGAAGTTTTGTTCTAAAAAAAAGGCTTCTTGTATATGGTAGCTGATATAAACTTTCAACAGTCTTTTCTCTTTCATCGCGATTAATGGCATTAAACCCCTCTAAAACCGCAAAAATAGAGCCAAACAGTTGAAGCATTAAGCCTCCTTCTGTTGCAAAATATTCTAATATATTATGTGGGATACCTCCAAAACTATCGAGAAAATCTGCATACTGTGCTGGAATTGAAGAATAAATATCTTTTACCATAGGATACAAAACAATAACAAATACCATTGTTAATCCGATGCTCAAAGACCAAGTTAATAAACCTTTAAAACTCCGTTTGAATTCTAATTTAAATAGTTCTTTACTGAATATCTTCATTATAGTACCTCTTTTTGATAATACTTAATAAATATTTCTTCCAAAGAGGCATCTCTAATCGTGACATTCTTTAATGAATATTTAGCGAGTTCTTTGATCAAAAAGTCAATATTTCCATGATAATCATACGTCCCATTTCCATTTGCTTCAGAAACAAGCTTTAGGCCTTGTATTTTTGAATCCAAAACTGTTGGTTGTAAGTAAACAACTTTATGTTCGAATTGTTTGATTGAGTTCATTTCAAATACTTGATTGACTACTCCATCACGAATAATCGCGACTCTATCGCATATTTTTTCAACTTCACTTAAAATATGACTGGATAGAAAAATGGTTACACCTTTTTTCTTTTCTTCAAGCAATGTATCTAAAAATATCTGTTGCATTAAAGGATCAAGTCCAGTTGTAGGTTCATCCAATATAAGTAATTTTGGCTCATGCATTAAAGCAATCACAATTCCAAGTTTTTTCTTGTTTCCAAAAGAAAGTTCTTCAACTTTTTTTGTTGGATCTAGCTCAAATCTTTTTGTCATTTCTGCAACTTTTGTGGAATCTATCTTTCGCATTTTTTGATAAAATTCTAGAACGCCCGCAACACTCATTTCTGGAAAGAAAAAAGCTTCACTTGGTAAATATCCAATACTTTTATTAAGTATAGCATTATTTGCTTCAATATCGTGATCAAATATCGTTGCCGTACCACCTGTTTTATGAATTAAACCCAACAGCAATCTTATCAATGTTGTTTTTCCTGCACCATTTGGCCCAACAAACCCAAATATTTCACCTTGATTAACTTCAAAAGTAGCACTTTCTAAGCCTCGATGACGGCCATAGTATTTCTTTAATCCTTCAACTTGAATCGTACTCATAATATCCCTCATTTATGTAAACATTTAGTATACTTTTTCTATTATACATCTAATCACTGAAATTTACTACAAATCATCGATTACATGCGTCAAATGATTTCAAATCTACAAAATAGTTTTTTTATACCTAAGTTTCTTATATTTAATTAATAATCCAGTACCTAAGAACATAATGATCTTTATCAAAAAACTTGTTTTCATATATTCCGCCGCAAGATTCTATAGTTCCTTTACTCGCTAGATTATCATCGTCACATGTAATAAGAGCTCTTTTTATCCCTAATGACTTGGATTCTATAAGCGCAAGTTTTAGCATAATTCCCGCATAGCCCAAATTTCGTTTTGAAGGTCTTATTCCATATCCAATATGCCCGCCCGTTTCAAGTAACTTTTGATTGAGTTTATGTCTAATATTTACACATCCAACGATAACTTCGTCATCCATGAATAAGAACGTAGAAGCTGGAACGAAATCTTTTGGAGCAGTTTCAACGGATTCTTGTAACGATTTTTCAAGCAACCATTCTTCATATGTTTTATCAATAATTCTTGATGAATAAGGGACAATTTTGGTATCTTTCCACTCTTTAATATAATCAAGATATCTATCTTTATGTTTTAAACTTGGTTTCTCTAAATAAAATGACATTCTTTCCACGCCCTTTCTAATTTTAATACAATCTCTTTAAAATCTGATAGTTGATAGTTGCCATATCCTAGCACTAAAGAAGCTTGTTCCTTCTTTATTGGCGAAAACTCTTGAATTCCATATACTCGAACTCCTTCAATTTTTGCTTTTTCAATAAACAAAAATTCATTAATTATAATATCAAATAATACGAGAAAATGCAATCCTGCTTCTTCGCCTTCAAAATGGATGTAATTTCCAAAGGCACTTTCCTTTAATAATTTCGTGAAATGATCCTTCTTACTCTTATAAATTAGCTTCATTCTATTTAAATGCTTTTCAAAAGCTTTAGACTCCAAAAATCGGCTTAATACTAATTGTTCGAAAATCGGAACTGTATTCGAAAAAAAACTATATTTTTGATAATAAATGTCTAACAGCGACTGAGGTAACACCATAAATGCTACTCTAAATGTAGGTGCCATACTCTTGGAAAAGTTGTTTAGATAGATAACTTTTCCAAGACTATCCATACCTTGCATAGCGGGGATTGGATTTCCTGAAAAACGAAATTCACTATCATAATCATCTTCAATAATGTACCTTTCACTTTTTTCATAAGCCCATGACAATAATTGATTTCTTCTAGAGATTGGCATAACAATTCCCGATGGATATTGATGACTTGGTGAGACATGCACAATATCTGCTTTTTCTTTATTAAGCGATTCAATAGACATTCCACTTGCATCAAGTGAGATATATTTTGTATGGACACCGTAAGCATCATATAACTTTTTTAATTTTGGATAACCTGGTGATTCTAATGCATAACATTTATCTTTCCCTATCAATAATGTTAAAAGATTTAAAAGAAAGTCGGAACCTGCACCAATTATAATGTTTTCAGGCTTTGTACTAATTCCTCGAAATTGGTATAGATAAAGTGAAATTTGGACTCTTAATTCATAGAGCCCTTCTGGGTCACCAGAATTAAGTAATGAATGTTTAGCATCTAAAAAAGTATCTCTTTCAAGTTTTGCCCAGGCGTCATAAGGAAAATGAATTGGATCAACAACATTTGTTTTTAAATCATATTCATATTCTACTAAACGGGTACTTTTTTTAGTAGTCTTTACCGGTGACTTATCAGATACTAATAGACTAGTATAAGGTTCGACAAAATATCCTATTTTTTCATTGCTTCTTATATACCCTTCTGCTTTCAACTGTAAATATGCTGTTTCAACCGTAATTTGTGAAACTTTCAAATGTTGAGACAGTTTTCTTTTTGACGGTAATTTTTCATTGGGGTTTAAAATTTTGTTTTGAATAAGTGACCGAATGTGATTGTATAGTTGTTCATACATAGGGACTTTATCTTCCCTATCAAAAAATAATGTAATCATTATTTCACCATCTGACCCTATCAGTTTTTATATAACTGAGTATTTACATAATACCAGTTTAATATATAATATACTCACAAGCTTGATATTTGTCAAGTAGATAGGAGAATAAGATGGACAAACAACGTTATGAATTGAATCGGGAATTAGCACAAATGTTAAAGGGTGGCGTCATTATGGATGTCACGAATGTTGAACAAGCTAAAATTGCTGAGGCAGCTGGTGCTTGTGCAGTTATGGCTTTAGAAAGAATCCCTGCTGACATTCGAAAAGCTGGTGGAGTATCAAGAATGACTGATCCAAAACTCATTAAAGAAATCCAAGCAGCTGTTTCGATTCCTGTTATGGCTAAAGTCAGAATCGGTCATTTTGTGGAGGCTGAGATTCTTGAAGCCTTAGAAATTGATTATATTGATGAATCTGAAGTTTTATCTCCTGCTGATGATGTCTATCATATTGATAAGCAAACATTTAAAGTGCCATTTGTTTGTGGTGCTAAAAATTTGGGTGAGGCTCTTCGTAGAATTGAAGAAGGTGCGTCGATGATAAGAACCAAAGGCGAACCTGGTACGGGAGATATTATTCAAGCTGTAAGACATATGCGAATGATACAAAGTGAAATTAGAAAAATCGTTTCATTAAGAGATGATGAAATGTATGAGGCTTCAAAAGAATTACAAGTACCGATGCATTTACTAAGATATGTTCATGAATTTGGTAAATTACCTGTGGTTAATTTCGCAGCAGGTGGTATTGCAACACCGGCAGACGCAGCATTGATGATGAAACTTGGGGCAGAAGGCGTTTTTGTTGGCTCTGGTATCTTCAAGTCTGGTGACCCCGCAAAACGTGCACAAGCCATTGTTCAAGCGGTTACGAATTATAATGATAAAGAACTTTTAGCTAAGATCTCTGAGAACTTAGGAGAAGCAATGGTTGGAATCAATGAAGATGAAATCAACTTATTGATGGCTCAAAGAGGAGAATAATTCATGATTATTGCTATACTCGCCTTACAAGGAGCATTTTTAGAACATGAACATATCTTGCAAACTTTAGGAATAAAGTTTGTTGAGATAAGACAAAAAAAAGATTTGCTTCTTCCATTTGATGGCATTATCTTACCGGGCGGAGAAAGCACGGCAATGGGAAAATTACTTCATGATTTAGACATCTTTGATTCCTTAAAAACGATGATTACGAATGGTTTACCTGTTTTTGGAACTTGTGCTGGTCTTATCCTTTTGGCAAAAGTATTATCAAATGATAGTAGAACCTTTCTACAAGTTATGGATATTACGATAAAAAGGAACGCATTTGGAAGACAACTTAGTAGTTTCATGGCTATGGCAAATTTTAGAGGTAAAATGATTCCGATGATTTTTATTAGAGCACCTTATATTGAGTCTGTTGGTAAAGACGTCGAGATTTTATCTGAGATTGATGGAAAAGTTGTTGCCGCAAGAGAAAAAAATATGTTAGCTACTGCATTTCACCCAGAATTAACTCAAGACTTAGCAATTCACAAGTACTTTATTGAGATGTGTAATTCAAATAGGAAGTAAACACATTATAACTGAGTATGGAAATATTAATAAAAAAGAAAGCACTTAAGATGGAGACTGCTGAAAAAGTATTATAATTACATCAACAAAAGATTCGGATTAAAAACCCGAATCTTTTTTGAATATATTTTTATATGCAAGAAAGACAGAGCAGAGAGGGAGTGATGTAATTAATATATATAAAATATATATTAAAAAAAACAGGTGATAGAATGCTTCCTAAAAAACAACTATTATTAAGCCCTTATCTGCAATTATATGACATCTTGATACCCAAAAATCACCTATTTCGCCAGTTCAATGAATTGGTTGATTTTGAATTTGTCTATGAAGACCTAAAAGAGATGTATAGCGAGACCATGGGAGCCCAAGCTATCGATCCAATTGAAATGTTCAAGTTGTTATTATTGAAGGTAATCTATCCTATGAGTGATCGTGATTTAGTTGAACGAGCGACGACAGATCTCGCATTCAAGTATTTTTTAGATATCGCACCTGAAGATGAACTACCTCATTTTACAAGCCTAACAAGGTTCCGAAAACTGCGATTAAAGGATTCAGGATTGCTAGATAAGCTGATAAAAAAGACAGTTGAGATTGCATTGTCGAAAGGACTCATAAAAACCGGAAAAATCATCGTGGACGCAACGCATACAACAAGTCCATATAAAAGTATGACACCAGTTGAAATACTACAAGAAGAATCAAAGAAATTATGAAAGGCAGTATATGGAGTCAATGAAACATATAGCGAAAAAATACCAAAGAAGCCTTCAACAAGCAAATTAGATGAATATCTATCCTATTGTGAAGAGTTGATTCAAATAGTGAAATCAGATGAAAACTTACAGTTGCGGGAAGAGGTTCGAATCAAAACAAACTTATTAGAAGAAATCTTAAATGACGATATTGAACAACTGCATTCGCTTAAAGAACAAGAAGCAAAAGTGGGACATAAGAGCGCGGATACGTCTTTTTTCGGATACAAGAACCAAATTGCGATGACGCCAGAAAGAATCATCACAGGAATCATTGTCAGCAAGTGGGAAAAAGCGGATGGTAAATTTACGCAAGAACTGATAGAACAAAGTCAAAAAAATGGAATCCAAGTTGATACGTTAATTGGAGACGGAGCATATAGTGGAAAAGATGATTTGAAATATGGAAAAGAAAATAATATTACAATGGTAACACCGCTTAATCCATCCGTATATCAAGAAATGGAACACGCAAAAAAATATCAAGGATTCAGCTATAACAAAGATGCGGGAATGTATGTATGTAAAGCAGTGAATATGGGGCAACACTAAAGAGATACAACGGTGGCAAAAAGCAAAAAGGAGAAAAACAAAGAGTAATTAGTTACTTCTTTGATGTGGAAAAGTGTCAACACTGTTCACAAAAAGAGGGGTGCTACAAAGAAAAAGCAAAAACAAAATCTTACAGCGAAATCATCCAATCAGATACCCTTCTAGAACAAATAAAGTTTCAAAACAGCGAAGAATATCGTTTGCAATATCGAGAGCGATATAAAATTGAAGCAAAGAACGCAGAGTTAAAAAATCAACATGGGCTTGACCGGTGCCAATCCACTGGCCTTTTCAGCATGACGCTACAATCAGCGATGACCATCTTCGCCGTCAATTTAAAAAGAATTATCACGTTTGAAACGGAAAAGCATCAAAAATAGCAAAAGTGTTAGTAATAAGTCATTTAAAAAACACCAAAACAAAAAAAAGTCAGAATTTCGAACATGAAAAGTTCAATTCTGACTTTTAATTTTATGCCAAAATCCTAATTTCTAAAAATACACTACTTTTTCAGCAGTCTCCTTAAGATGTGCTTTCTTTTTTTCTCATAACAATCATTCGGTGGTTATCGCAAAACAATATATCGAAATGGAATATTTTCGCTAATACTTCAAAAGTTCTTCTTGAAAAAAAGTTGATATGTGTTTGATCTCTAATATACCACCACTTCAAAAAAACATCATTCTCTTGTGGGTGAAACAATGTCATTATCGAAATAATTCCATCATTAAATAATACTTTATTCCATTCCTCAAAAAGCGGCATCAGTTCACTAACATGTTCAATTACTTCTGTGCAAGTGATGACATTGTATTGATAATCCAAATAATCTTTCTTTTTTGAAAATATTTTATCATATTTCTCAACTGAAAAACCATATTCATCTTTTAATATAGATGTCAATACTGGTGTGGGACCACTTCCAAATTCAAGCAAATGATACCCTTTATTAAAGGGCAAAATTGCTTTATTGACAAAGTTTTTTAGGTAAGCGACATAATCTTTACTTTCTATCGAATTATGATGCAATAAATATAGTTTTGTTTCTGCTTCAACCGAAATATATGAAGACTCATCTTTTGAGATTAAATCACAGTTTGGACAACGATGATATTCAATATTTTGCGCATCACTTCTAAATGTATGTACATCTGTGTTGCAGATTATGCATTTTTTCAAAAGAATCCTCCTTTATGAAGAAAGTGGCTGCCACAGGCAACCACTTAAAATTTTAAAATTTGTATAATTATTTTGTTGTTTTTGGTTCAGTAGTTTTTTTAGTTTCTTCTGGCTTTTTTGTTTCTACTGGTTTTTCAACTTTTAGTTCAGGATTAGCATCTTCTTTAGGTGCGCCTAAATAACTTGGTAATTCCATACCAGCCATATTAAATAAATCGTTCATTGGCGGAATAGATTTCATTAATGAAGATAAAAAGTTAGCTGTTGAAGTTGTTCCATCTTTTGAACTTCCATTGTCCCAAACAGTAACTTTATCAATCTTAAGATTCTTAATAGCTTCAACTTGAATTTGAACTAATGTTTCTAATTTATCAGCGATTAACATCTTGATTGCAGAATCTGCTTGTCCACCGGCTGCATTAACAAGTTGTTTAAATCCTTCAGCTTGTTTAGAAAGAACTTCATATGTACCTCTTGCTTCAGCTTCCATTTTAGCAAAATTACCATCTGCCTCACCTTGAGCTTTTTCACGAGTTTGTTCAGCAATAGCTTGAGCTTCAATCACTAATTTTTGTTTATCAATTTGTGATTTAACGATAACGTCTGCTTCTTGAGTAGCTTTCTCTCTTTGAGCACGCGCTAACTCAGCACTTTGTTCAGCAACATAGGCATCTTCTAACGCTTTTGCACTAGCAATTTTTTCAGCAGCAGTTGCTCTTCTAAGTGATTCAGCTTGAATTTCACGTCTTGTAGCATCTGTTTGAGAAATATTACCTAAGGATTTATTTTCTCCTTCAATCGCTGTTGCATTTGCGCTAGCAACTTGAATTCTTTGATCTCTAACGGCATTGGCTTCACCAACTGCTCCATCTCTGTTCTTTTCGGCAACAGTTTTTTTAGCATCATTGATAGCTTTTGCAGCTGCTTCTTTTCCTAATGCTTCAATGTATCCTGATTCATCATTGATGTCAGTAACGTTAACGTTAATTAAACGCAATCCAATTTTTTTAAGTTCTGTTTCAACGTTTCTAGAAACTGACTCTAAAAATTTGTCTCTGTCTGTATTAATTTCTTCAATATCCATTGTTGCAATGATTAAACGAAGTTGTCCAAAAATGATATCTTTCGCTAATTCTTGAATTTCATTTAAATGTAATCCAAGTAATCTTTCAGCGGCATTTTGCATAATGCCTGTTTCAGTAGAAATACCTACTGTAAAACGAGATGGCACATCAATACGAATATTTTGTCTTGAAAGTGCGCTTTTTAAATCAACACTTAATGAAATTGGTGTTAAATCTAAAAATTGATATGCTTGAATAAATGGAATGATAAATTTTACTCCACCATGAATACAATCCGCGGATTTTTGTGTTCCATCAGTATTGTTTTTTACTTTACCATAAACAACCATAATCTTGTCCGATGGACATTTTTTGATTCTTGAAACAATAAACATTAAAATAGTAAATAAAATAATAACAATTGTGATAATTAACCCCATTGTTCCTGCAAAATCTAAAAATAGATGATTCATACGTAATCTCCTTTATATATATTATTTAAAAACTGATAATTAGTTCAACTTATTAATCATCAATTTTTATTTTCTTTTAACAATGATTGTGTTCTCACTTTCGACACCAACAACGACAATCTCACTTCCAGGAATAATATCTTCCGGGTCGTTTGTAATTGCGTCTACCTCAATATAGCGTTCTTGCAAAGTTAAATTTACTTTTCCTTTTGCATGTTTGTTTGCTGGAACTTTAATATAAACAGTGCCTGTCTTTCCAATAGCATTTTCATAATGCACATTACCTTCAGATTCAAGTTTCCACATTTGTTTAAATGCATATGCTAATAAGAAACTAGCAAATCCACCTGACAGTACTCCAAAGAAAATTGATAGCCAAATATTGAGGTTATCATTAAGTAAGAATGCAACCCATGAACCTACACTTAAAAACGCAAGAATTCCTCTTAATGTGAATAATTTTAATCCAGAAAAACTACTGAATGAATCATGATTAAAAATATCACTATCTCCGTGAATAGATGCATCAAAGTCAGGATGATCCATACTAGAAGGATCAAAGTCTGCGTCTCCTGCAGAATCTATACCACCATCAAAAGAGCCATCGTGTAAGCCAAAAAACATTAAAACTAAGAATATAAACATGATGACAGTAGCAATAGAAGCAATTACAAAAGTCGTTTGTTGAAAAGCATCTAAATTATCCCACCAGATTGTCATATGTAAACCTCCTTTTTAGTACAATATTATTTTACCATTTATTCGCAAAAAAAACAATGATTTTTGTGCGAGTTCATTTTAGGGAAATAACAAAAGAAAAAGATGATTATTCGTCATCTTTCATCATAAACCGATAATTTATCTCAAATATTGACAGAAAAACATCAAATACTTCTTGTTTATTTATCGCATGGCCTAACACAAGCGCCATTGAAGTAGCGCTTGAAACGGTAAAATATTGCTGATTGATATTTAGTCCAATGCCAATGACTAGAAAATCTCTTCTATTATCTGTATATTTTGTTTCCATTAATACACCTGAAATTTTTAAGTCATCAACATATACATCATTTGGTTCTTTATACCACGAGTGAATTGAGAAATGGTCTAAAGTTTCTCCAATCGATTTAACAATAATTTCATTCATTAGTATTGGGTCCAAATCTTCAGTAAATAGAATAGAAAATAAAAGGTTTAAATTCGGCTGTGATTCCCATATGCGCTCAAACTGACCTTTTCCATTTGTTTGATATCCAGCAAGTACAACGGTATGGTTTTCTAGACTTGAGAAGTTTGATTTAATGAAATCATTCGTAGATTCCAGTGATTGAAAATATAAAATATGATTGAATAATAAGTGTTCAATCATGATCCAAGAATAAAAGAAAATTCTGCTTCACATGCAAGGTCAGAGCCAACAAATGCTTTTCCTTTTCCTATACCAAATTTAGTTTTAAATTTAGTAATGATCACTTCAAGTCTTAAAATATCTCCAGGGATTACTTTTCTACGAAACTTTGCTTCTTTCAACCCAGCAAAATAAACAATTTTGCCTTTATACTCTTCTTTTGATAAAAGCGTGACTGCACCAACTTGAGCAATTGCTTCAATGATTAATACTCCTGGAAAAATTGGTTCATTCGGAAAGTGACCTTGAAATACTGGTTCGTCAACAGCAATATCTTTTTCACCGGTAGCACTATGACCAGGTATTAATTCCGTGATGCGATCAATCATTAAAAATGGGTACCTATGAGGAATAATGGCTTGTATTTCTACAGTATTAAGCATCTTAATTTTCCTCCCATTTTTTAAATATGATTGTAGCGTTTTGACCACCAAATCCAAGTCCATTACTCATTGCGTATCGAAGTGGTCTTTTCACACTGTGATTTGGTGTATAATTAAGGTCACAATCAGGATCTTGTTCAACATAATTTATGGTTGGAGGTACAATTCCATCTTGAAGTGCTTTGATACAGATAATTGCTTCAATTCCTCCCACAGCGCCAAGTGAATGTGCGGTCATTGATTTTGTGGCCCCTATATTTATTTTATATGCGTAATCTTTAAAAACGTTCTTTATTCCTAATGTTTCAAGTTTATCATTATAGTAAGTTGAGGTCCCATGTGGATTAATATAATCAATCCAATTAGGATCAACTCTTCCATCTAATAAAGCATTTTCCATGCATTTTGTTATTCCATAAGCAGTTTCATCTGGCTGTGTGATGTGGTAAGCATCGCAAGTGGTTGAATAACCAACAATTTCGCCATAAATTTTAGCATTTCTATTTTTTGCATGTTCATACTCTTCTAGAATGATTACACCGGCACCTTCTCCAATCACAAATCCCGATCTTCTTTTATCAAAAGGAATGGAAGCCTCATCTTTATTATTAGAAAAATTGAGGGCTTTCATGCTAGCAAACCCACCCACTCCAAGTTCGTTAATTGGAGCTTCGCTTCCACCTGCAAAAGCAATTTCTATATATCCATCTCGAATATATCTGAAAGCTTCTCCAATTGAGTTTGTACCCGAAGAACATGCAGTCACAACTGGTAATGCTGGTCCTTTTGCTTGAAAACGAATAGCAATGTTTCCGCCCACTAAATTGATAATTGCGTTTGGAATAAAAAAGGGAGAAATTCTGTCCATACCTTTTTCATGTGCTTTTCTTGCCTCTTCATTAATGGTCCACAACCCACCAATTCCAGATGAGACAAAGGTTCCAAAACGGTCATGATCGATTTCATCTGTATTTAAGCCAGAATCTTTATAGGCTTGGGTTGCTGCAATAATTCCAAATACAATGGTGCGATCTAGTCTTCTTGCTTCTTTTGGTTCTAAGTAATCTTCAATATTTAAGTTTTTGACTTCAGCGGCAATTTTCACTTTTGAATTTTTAGCATCAAATAAAGTTATCTGATCAATTCCATTTACACCATTTACAATTGATTTCCAAGTTGTGAGAACATCATTTCCCACTGGTGTTACTGCACCTAGTCCCGTAATAACTACTCTTCTTCTCATATGTTTACCCCATTACTAATCCGCCGTCAACGCGGATTACTTGTCCTGTCATATAATTTGATAAATCTGATGCTAGAAAACTAACTGCATTTGCAACATCATCGACTTCACCAAGTCTTGATAAAGGAATTTGTTCTTTAAACTTATCAATCACTTCTACAGGAAGTTTATCTGTCATATTAGTATTAATAAAGCCTGGGGCGATAGCATTTACGTAGATGTTTCTTTTAGCTAATTCCCTCGCTAAAGACATGGTCAAACCCACTAGTCCTGCTTTGGATGATGAATAATTTGTTTGTCCAGCATTTCCGATGAGGCCAGAGACAGATGTAATATTAATAATTTTTCCGAAGCGAGCTTTTGCCATATATTTTGAAACATGTTTTGACATATTCCAAGCACCTTTTAAGTTCGTATCTATAACTAGGTCAAAGTCATCTTCTGTCATCCTCATAATTAAGTTGTCTTTTGTAATACCAGCATTATTAACTAAGATGTCAACATGTCCAAAAAACTCAATTGTCTTTTCTACAAGCATATTTGCTTCTTCAAATAAACTAATATTTGCTTTTACAGCTAATGCATGGCCTCCAGTGGACTCAATAAATTTGACTAAAGAATTTGCATTTGCTTCACTAGAATGATAATTAATAACGATATTCGCACCTAAAGAAGCTAGTTTAAGTGATATCGCTTTTCCAATACCGCTAGCGCCACCAGTAACGATAGCAACCTTTCCTTTTAAATTCATAATATATCCTCCAGTTTTGATAAATCAGATATTTCACTTATTGATATTGTCTTAACATCTGAATCGATTTTTTTGACAAGACTAGACAATATCTGTCCTGGTCCTACCTCAATAAAAAGAGATACCCCTTCTTGGATTAATAACCGTATAGAGTCTTCAAACAGCACAGGAGTTTCAATTTGTTTCTTCATTAATTCTGGCAAACGTTTAATGTCTAGATAGGAAGCATTTGTATTCATGATAATCGGAATTTGAGGTGAATAGTATTTTAGAATGCTTACCAATTTCTCCATTTTAGATGCAGCTTCGCTCATCAGTGGTGAATGAAATGCGCCACTTACATTTAGTTTAACTGCTCTTTTAGCTTTTGTTTCTTGAAAGTTTTCAAGCAAATACTCGATTGCCAAATTAGTCCCCGATAAGACTTTCTGTTGTGGAGAGTTAAAATTTGATATTTGTAAATTTCCAATTTCCTTTGTGACTTTATCACAAAAATCTTGAATCAATACGATATCTCCGCCCTGTAAAGCTACCATAGAACCGGGATTTAATATGGACGCTTCTTGCATCCATATCGAGCGCTTGTTAATTAGGTCTAAAATAAGTTCTAATGAAAATACTTTGCTTGCATATAATGCGCTGTATTCTCCTAAACTAAAGCCTACAAACGCATATGGCTTTTCTGGAATTAACATTTCAATTGCTTTATATATTGCTATTGATGTTACAACAATGGATTTTTGAGTATTAATGGTTTGGTTTAACATATCATTTTCTTCAAAACAAAGAGATTTAAGATCTACTCCTAATATCTGCGATGCAAGGTCATAAATTGCTTTTGACTCACGGTTTTGTTCATAAAAAGATTTCCCCATACCAAAAAACTGAGCTCCTTGCCCAGGAAACAAAATAGCATATTTTATCATAAAACTTTTAACTCACGAATGTATGCTTCAACAGGATCAAACAAATCATGAATCACTTCTTCAACTGATTTTATTTCTTTGATCATTCCAGATACTTGGCCAGCCATAAATGATCCCTTTTCAATATCTCCATCAAAAACAGCCCGTCTTAAAGAACCTAGTGTTAGTATTTCAAGTTCTTCTAAGGATACTCCTTTGGAAGACTTTAATAAGTATTCTCTTGCCATTGCATTTTTAAGTACACGTACAGGAGCACCAGTTTGTCTTCCCGTGACTACTGTATCAATATCTTTTGCTTTCAATATCAAGTCTTTATAGTTTTGATGAACCGGGCATTCTTTTGTCGCTAATAAAACTGTTCCTACTTGAACGCCTTTTGCGCCTAAGGAAAAAGCAGCTAATACTTGTCTGTAGTCTGCAATCCCACCTGCAGCAATCACAGGAATATGAATAGCGTCAGCGACTTGAGGGACAAGCGCCATCGTCGTAAGTTCTCCAATGTGTCCTCCGGATTCTGTTCCTTCAGCAATAACTGCATCCGCTCCAGCTTTTTCCATACGAATTGCAAGGGCAACACTCGGTACAACAGGAATAACTTTAATTCCAGCTTCTTTCCAAGCTGCCATATATTTTCCTGGATTTCCAGCGCCAGTTGTAACTACTTCAACTTTTTCTTCGATGACCATTTGAGCGATTTCATCCGCAAAAGGATTCATTAACATAATATTAACGCCAAATGGTTTATCAGTTAGTTTTTTACATAACTTGATTTTTTCTCTAATCGATTCTGCGTTGTCTCCACCAGAAGCAATTAAACCAAGGCCACCAGCATTACTGACAGATGATGCTAAAACATGATTTGCTATATTTGCCATACCACCTTGAATAAGAGGGTATTTTATATTCAATAACTTAGCGATGTTTTCCATTTGTTCTCCTATACTGTGATGCGACATGCGCCCCACGTTAATCCTGCGCCAAAGCCAACTAGTATCATTGTTCTGGGTAAAATATCATGATTAGTTTTTAGATATTCATCAAGTGCTATAGCAATACTTGCAGCAGACGTATTTCCATAATTATGTACATTGACAAAGAAATGATCCATTGGAAGATTTAATGATTTTGCAGCAGATTGAATAATTCTTAAATTAGCTTGATGGGGAATTATTATTGCCAGTTCATCTGGCTTAGTGCCATCAAAATCTAAAAGCAACCGAATACTTGAATCAATGGCTTTTGATGCAAATTGATATACTTTTTGTCCATCCATATGAACATAGTTGTCGACATACAGAATTTTATCTAAGTCTCCCTTAGATGCATTATAAAACAACCAAGGTTTTTGATTTTTTGTAGATTCAATGATTACTGCGCCAGATCCATCTCCGAATAACACACAAGTATTTCGGTCTGTATAGTCCGTAACTTTGCTGATCTTCTCAGCACCTATAACTAGTGCACTATGATAATTATTAGTCGATAACATCTGACTTGCAATATTTAAGGCGTATATAAAACCTGTACATGCCGCATTTATATCAAACGCGGTAATTAATTGATTGTTTAGCCCTAATTTTGCTTGAACAAAATTCGCAACACTTGGTGATTTATAATCAGGTGTAAATGTTGCAACAATGATTAAATCAATTTTTGAA
>JAQUZN010000195.1 GCA_028691315.1 Candidatus Izemoplasmatales bacterium
ATTTATTGGCATAGAAACCATAATACCTTACAGTATGGAATCCTTTATCAGGAATGTGAATAATTAATTTTTCGATAAAATCAAACACAGATTCGGTCACAAATTGTCTGCCTAGTTTTTCTTCAATGATTTCGTTCGTATCATCTTCATGAGGATCATAATAATAAGTTACTGTGTGGTTATCATAATCCACATTCGTAATTCTTGATTCAGCGATAGCTGGGTGGCCAGCATACCTAGCGATATACTTCGTGACATTCTTAATACTAACTCGAGAATTATTTTTTAGTTTCGGTCCATGAGTGTAGAAACCAGAAGGATAGTGTTTATATAGATTATTTCTTAACTTGGAAAATTTGATTAATTCATTCTTTGAAGTATGAACTTTCAGATACTGATAGAATCTTTTCAGAAGTTGATTCATAAAAGCCTTTCTTAACACTTCATAATCAAAATATTCAAAACGTTTCATTTTCAAGTCATTATCAATAACTCTTTCTGCAATTAAAACATGAATATGAGGGTTGTGTTTTAAATCCCTGCCAAAGGTATGAAGAAACATCATGTACCCTAATTCCCGATCTTACTTTTGAGCAATTTTAGATTTACCTTGAATCAGGTATTCAAACACATCGTTAATCGCATGAAATAATTCATCATAGAGATCACGGTACCATCTAAAATAATCTCTTAGTTCTTTCGCGATTGAAAAAACAAACTGTCTGTGAGGAACATTTAAGCATTTCTTCGCAATTTCATTCGCTCTTTTTTCACGATATACTTTACCACAGCTAGGGCAAAACCGAGAATGACAACTTAAACCACTGATATGAAAATTCTCACAAGTTGGACATTCATAAAAAATATAGCCCTTACTTAAATCTTTACAAGCAATCATTCTTTCCACATTCATGGTAATCGAAGGTCGAATCACTTTATAGCTATTTAGCCCCAAAACTCTTCCCAATACCTTGAAAAGATTTCTTTAATCGTATACTTGTTTTCGAGAGTTCTAGATTGAGGACAGTTGTTTAGTTTATTTATGGTGTTTTCGTAGACCTTTTGACCCGCTTCAGCAGATTGAAGCAACTGAAGTTTAAAAGCATCTTTTTTTGCATATTCAACATTATTCATACATCTATCTTACCAAATTTTACTCAAACAAAAAAGAGGCAACGCCTCTTTAGTTGAAAAACTAGTTTTTCATTTTTTTAATTATTTAAACAAAAATGTTAATTATGAGAAAAAGTCGTTCATAAAGCCTAAGCAATGCTTAACAGGTATAAAATTGATTATGAAAATCTAGTTATATAATTAATTTTCTCCTATAAATGGTATAATGTTTATGTATATTTATTTTAGGGGTGATATTCAATGGTCCACAAAAGAAAAACAACTGACAAACCTATCCAGGGTTTGCTCACTAATAAAATTACATTGGAACATCATCGCGAAATAATAAAAGATGTTGGACGGGATAAATCTGGTAAGTCGAAGTCCCTGTTGTATTCAGAAAAGAAAAAAGAAGCAAAGCAGGACGAACTGGATAGTATATTTTCCAAAACAGCCAATAAATTTGAACGTCAGTATGGTGCTGGAGAATTCACAATTACAAAGAAGCTAAAAGCATCAGCACATACTTCTTCTCAGATATATAAACCTCCATTTCCAAGTAAAACTACTTCAAAGAATATTGCCTCTATTATGAATGAAAAACGCAATGGCGAGACGATCTCTAAATTTTCAAATTGGTTTGCATCAACTGCAATCAATGTAATTGCACCAACTAAAATTTATAGCGAACGAGCTGAATTGGCTCCTTTTATAGGATTATTAATTGGAGAAGTATTGAAAATGACTTTTCGACATGAGGTAGTGTTTTTACAGAACGTTGAAGTCTTTATATCAATTGCACAAAAAATCTACAAAATCTATGTCAAGATTAATGACACTGATGATGTTGAAATTGACGACAAATACGAATTTGCAACTGAACTTGATTATGAAACTTTTGAACGCTTTAAAGAGACGTACTATCCATTGCTGAACGAATTTTACACAGCAGATAACCCTATCGGAAAAATTACTCGAAATGTAAATAATAACTTGTAGATTGACAAGTTCAACTCGCAGTATTATAAAAAAAACTAATATTTATGAAAGGAGGAGTTATATATGGGACAAAGGCAAACGCGTTCTGATTGTACCGTTGGGACGCTCGAAAAAAAGAACGGATTACCAGCTGGAACAGTTAGAAATCCAAATGGTAGAGATACTAGAAGCGATAAACAAGTCGGAACAATTCGTAAAGATTCAGAAAAGAAAAAATAACCTGCGATTTACTAGAAGAACTGAGGCTTGCTGATTATGTGCATATTTACTAGAAAGAAAAAGGAAGGTTCAACAGACACCTCCCAACTATTAAGCGGAGCTAATAACTACTTCACGCCACTTAGAACGAATATGTTAAAAAGCGATGTTGTGAAGATCTGCATTGATCGAGTGGCCAGTCAGCGCGAAAAATTCAAAACAAGATACCTCAAAACCGAATCAGATAAGACAGTTACCGAAAAAAGCGGTAGACTGTCTTTTCTTTTAAAGCATCATCCGAACCCACTCATGACGCCATATAACTTTGTGTATAAGATTATTACATTGTTATTGCTGAAGGACAATGTATTTATATATCCGATGTTTGATTAAAATACAGGAAACATTTAAGCAATTTATTCACTTCGGCCAATCCTTGTTGAAACATTAGTTAGAGAAGATACAATCGAAGAAAAAACACTTTATGTAATGGATTATGAAAAAACTTCAAAGATTATAATAAATGCAAGGTTAATAGGGGTTAGAACTTGTTACTGTAGATATGTAAAAGAACATCTTAGAACAAGTTTTGATGTTTCTATTGAAACGCGTCTTACTAAAAGTAATAATTGAGATAGTTTTTTGATGCGTCATGGATATGTGTAAATCATAATATAGAATTGGTTCTTATTCAACTTAATTGAATAAGAACCATATTTATATTGACATTTATACAAAGGTAAGACTTGTCTTTTTAAAATACAAAAAAGATGGAGAACTTCCATCATTTTTTGGTATTTTGAATGAAATATATTAAGGACAAGTTGTATTATTTGTGATTTTTAGAAAATTTATGATTTTTCTATTTTATTTTTGACAAATCAGTATTATAATGAAATTTATAAGATATTCTTTTTTATTCAGAGCTATAATGAATTATAGAACGATATATTACAAGGAATGAAGTAATAATTTGAAACAGAAATTTACAATGGATAATCATTC
>JAQUZN010000196.1 GCA_028691315.1 Candidatus Izemoplasmatales bacterium
CTCCACCACCTAAATCTAAAATGGGGAAACATGGTTCTTTAAACTGTGTAAAGGATATGACTTGTTGACGGGAAACTTTCATTTTTTTTGAAAACATTCCTTTGATTTTAAGCACAATATTTAACAAGTTTAGCCCCAAATGTAACACCACCTTTTAAACTATTCTACTCGACAAATGCCTCATAGATTGTCTGAATCGCTTTTTCAAAATCACTATTTTTCACACCAACGACAATGTTTATTTCTTGAGAAGACTGATCAATCATGTTTATATTGACATTATTTTTGCCTAAATGTCCAAACAGTTTACCCGCAATTCCTGGTCTTGTGGACATATTTCGTCCAACAACACTGATTAGAGCCATATCTTTTTCGATTTCAATGTGGGTGATATCTTCAATTTGATTAATCGTTCCAATTAAGTCGAAAAATACATTTTCAACTTGAATTGCTTCACAAATGACACTAAAGGAATCAATGCTTGATGGAAGATGCTCAATATTAACGTTATATTTTTGAAAAACACTTAATACGTCCTGTACTACTTTCAGTTTTTTGGCGCTATTATTTTTTGTAATCGTAAAAACGGTAAAATCTTTCTTTCCAGCAATTCCCGTAATAATGGACGTCTGGTCTATGCAAGTTTTCTTAATCAATGTGCCAGCTTCATCTGGCGCATTTGTATTAAGAATATGAATTGGGATATCTAAGTCTTGTAAAGGAAGAATTGAATCCTCATGTAAAACATTCGCGCCCATATAAGATAATTCTCTTAATTCATGGTAAGTGATTTCCTGGATTTTATTTGGATTCTTGACAATCTTTGGATCTGCCATTAATATGCCAGAAACATCTGTCCAGTTCTCATAAATTCTTGCGTTAATGGCTCTTGACGCAATACTGCCTGTTAAATCTGACCCACCTCTTGACAATAAATGAATTCCTTGGTTTGGATAACTTCCATAAAAGCCAGGGACAACAATTTTTTCATGAAGAGCTAGGGCTTGTTGGAAAAGACGGTTTGTTTCTTCTTCATCAATTTGACCATTATATTTGAACTTTAATAAATCTTTACTATCGACAAAAACAAATTCTAGATACTCACTCATCAGAAGCGCATTAAAGTATTCGCCACGACTAACAAGATAATCTAAAGAGATATTTTTATTTAACTCGTTTTTTAATTCTAGAAAAGCTTTGTTTACATCAAATGTCAAAGATAGTTCTTCTTTGATTTTTAAAAACCGTTTTTGAATCATTAAAAAGATGTTTTCGTAGTCCACACCATATTTGATATGGGCATGAAGTAAATACAATAAATCCGTGACTTTGTTATCATCGATTGCTGTTTTGCCTGGTGCAGAAACAACAATTAGTTTTCTGTTATTGTCCTCAAAAACTATCTTCTTTACTTTTTTAAACTGGGTACCATCGGAAACTGAAGATCCGCCAAATTTAGAGACTTTAATCATGTAATTCACTACCTCTCTTCAAAATGATATCCATAATCTGAACTGCATTACTTGCAGCACCTTTTCTAACATTATCTGCCACACAGTATAAAATAACACTATTTTGATTTCTTAAATCTTTTCTGATACGACCGACATATACAAAGTCTGTTCCCTTAGCTTCGGTTGAAGTTGGATAAATATGATTTCGTGGATCATCTCGTAGCATAATTCCTGGAAATGCGGACAAGGTTTTTTTTATCTGTTCTACGGTGAATGCTTTTTCTAGTTCTGCTTGAATGACAACACCATGCCCGACTTGAACAGGGACTCTAATACAAGTTGCACTTATTGGTAAATCAGGTCGATGTAATATCTTTCTTGTTTCATTTACCATTTTCATTTCTTCTTTGGTATATCCATTTTCTAAGAAAACATCGATTTCAGGAATGCAGGTCTCGGAAATATCATATGGATAAAATGTATTCTTTTCTTTTGCGAGTGTTCTTTCTAAATCATCAATCCCTTTTTGCCCAGATCCAGAAACTGCTTGATATGTAGAATATAAAACGCTTTTAACGCCAAATGCTAAATCTAGAGCTTTTAAAGGAATAACTGATTGAATGGTAGAACAATTCGGATTAGCAATAATGCCTTCTAATGTGATGTCTTCAGGATTGACTTCAGGGACAACAAGAGGAATATCTTTATCCATTCGCCACTGACTTGAATTATCGATCACGACAGCACCACTATTTACCGCATATGGCGCAAACTCTTTTGAAACTAAACCACCAGCACTAAATAGTGCTATATCAATGTCTTTAAAAGAGTTTTTTGTTAGTTCTTCGACAACACAATCACATCCTAAAAACGGAATAATCTTTCCAGTAGACCTACAAGAAGCGAGCATTAAAATATCCCCAATTGGATAGTTATGTTCTTCTAATACTTTAATAAAATTTTGACCAACAAGGCCTGTGGCTCCTACAATCGCAATATTGTATAGTTTTTTCTTTTTCATTATTCTCTCTCGATTCTTGCATAAAAATGAATGTGTTCTAAATTCGCTTGTAACTGAACTTTTGTGATTGGTTTGGTAGTTATAAAACCATCTTCGATTTTTTCAACGATAGTAAAATCAATTGAACTTGATGGAAGGATTATATAAGATGAAAGTGACTCATCAAGAATAGATTGACGAACCTTGATATCTTGATAATCATGTTTTAAGTATGTGTTACTTAATATTTGATAAAGATCCGATAAAATGCCAGAAGCAGTTGGAATACCACCTGCGCCTTTTCCAATCCAAGAAACCATTCCACGGTTTATAAAATTTGAAACTAATATGTTCGTTTCATAATTTATTTGACTTAAATAATGATTAAAATGAATGGCTACTGGTTCGACAACTACACTTATTTCATCCCCAATTTTCGTTGCTGAAGCAATGTATTTACAAACCATATTATTTTTTTTAAGATTTAATATAAAAGCATCATTACAGTTTTTAAGTGAATAACAGTAACAACTACTCATATCAACGACTTGATGAAACGCAATCGAAGTTAAGATAAGCGTTTTTCTCAGCGAATCAAAACCGTCCATATCTTGAGAAGGATCGCTTTCAAGATATCCAAGGTTTTTTGCCTCGATAATTGCTTCATTAAAAGGGATATGGTCGTTGAAGGCTTTAGTAAGACAATAATTGGTTGACCCGTTCATAATGCCAGCGATATAATCTGTTATGTCGGTTTCGACCAATTCATGCATCGCATGAATTACTGGCATCCCCGACAATACAGAAGCTTCATATAAAAAAGCAACATCATTATCAAATGCCA
>JAQUZN010000197.1 GCA_028691315.1 Candidatus Izemoplasmatales bacterium
CCAATTTTAGAAATAATGATTAACCCAAAAGCAAACCAAACAATGTAACTAGCCGTCCCTATGGCAGATATGGCATCTTGCTCAGCAATCCCAATGTTATCGACACGTCCAACCCAAAACATATCTGTCAAATTATATGCCATTTGCATAATTGAAGTTAAAAGCACTGGAAGTGCGATATTAAATAATTTTTTGAAAATTGATCCTTCGGTTAACCGATTAATTTGACTCATCTTATCACCACTCGTGCCATTAATTATATCATACAAATTAAGCCTTGAATAGAAAAAAAAGAAACTTCAGCAATGAAGTTTCTTTATCATTATTCACCATTTTTTTCAATTAAAAAAGTGGCTTCCATATCCGCAGTTGAAAGACAAAAAGCAAGCGGAAACATAGAAAAAGCTTGAGATACATTTTGTTTATCTTCAGTATTTGAAAATCCCATATGATATCTGATAGCAAAAGCTTCTTCTCTAGAAAGCTTCATAAATCCAGTGATGATATACACTGATTTTTCTCCATGTCCATATGGTAATTCGTCTTTATAATCAAAGGAAGGAATTTGATTCCATTTACCAGTACTATCCTTCACATTTCGAACGGATTTTTGATAAACGTTTATTTTACAAAGATCATGTAATAGAGCTACTATTGCTATGGATTCATCTGTAATTGGGGTTGAAATTAATTTTTTAATTTCAGGACGATAAACATAACTTTTTAATGCTGAATAGACATTTAGTGAATGCTCAACCAATCCACCATCATACGCTAAATGATACCTAGTCGATGCTGGAGCACTAAAAAAATCGGATTGTTCAGAAGTCAAAAACTTTAATAGCTCAATAGATCCTTCTCGTTTGATATATTGTTTATAAATATCGATAAATTCGTCTTTTTTTGACATGATTTATAAAGCTTCACACATGACCGCTGTACCAACAACATCATATGATTTGTGGTTATATTCAACTGTAACAGATACTTCTAAAATATCTTTGATTGAATACTCAGCGTTATTGCTTAAATCCCGAATAATATGTCCTTTTTGAAATTCATTGGATTCTAATTTGCCATAAAACACAAATAAGTCATCTTCATCATATCTTTTCGCATGTCTTGAAGATAATTCATTGATGACTCCAATCTTTTTTGGCTCAGAAAGAACAATAAATTTATATGGATTCTCAAGATTAAACCGGTGCTTAAGGTTTTCTTCAAGAATTGTATTTTCAACGCTAGACTTAGCGCTTGAAATACTATTTTTTGCAGATTGATATATCTTGATGCCTAAGCCTCTTAACTTACTTGGTAAATCTTTTTCATTTGATTTCATCTTAATCCTCCTAAAATAATCCTATAATTTTGTGATCAATAACATCCATAAATTCATATGCCCCTTGTTTAGGTAATCCCGGCATTGTCATAACATCACCTGTTAAAGCTACTAAAAAGCCAGCTCCTAGAGAAGGTTTAAATTCTCTTACCGTAATTGTAAAATCTCTAGGTCTTCCTAGAATTTTGGGGTTATCAGTTAATGACAAGGGTGTTTTAGCCATGCATATAGCAAGTTTATCCCAACCAAGATCTTCATACTCTTTCATTTGTTCAATTGCTTTTTCAGAGTATTCAACTTTGCTTGCTCCATAAATCTTAGATGTGATTATCGAAACTTTTTCCCTTATCGTGCTATTTAAAACGTATATTGGTTTTGAGATTTCTAAAGATGGCTTATTTGTTAATGCAATAACTTTTCTCGCCAAGTCCAGCCCGCCGTCGCTACCCTTTTCGAACACTTCTGATAATGAAATTGGATGATCGTGAAAGCTTGCCCAGTTCATAACAAGATTTACTTCATTATCTGTATCACTTGCAAATTTATTTAAAGCGAGAACGTATGGAAGATGATATTCTAAAACTGATTCAACATGTTTCTCTAAATTTTCAATTCCCTTTTGAAGTGCAGTAAGATTTTCTTCTTTCATCAAAGTTTTATCTACCCCACCATGTAATTTAAGTGCGCGAATTGATACAACCAATACTACCAAAGAAGGCATGGTATTCATTGTTCTTGCTTTAATATCGATAAACTTTTCCATTCCTAAATCTGCACCAAATCCAGCTTCGGTAACTACATAGTCACTGGCGCTTCTAGCAAAACTTGTTGCGATGATAGAATTACAACCATGAGCGATGTTAGCAAATGGTCCTCCATGAATTAATACTGGAGTATTTTCTAATGTTTGAACTAAATTTGGTTTGACTGCATCTTTTAGTAACATAACCACAGCACCTGTGACTTTTAAGTCACCTACTGTAATTGGTTCGTTTAGGGTGTTATATGCAACAACCATTCTAGCTAATCTTGTTTTTAAGTCTTCTATGTCAGTAGCCAAGCATAAAACAGCCATTACTTCTGAGGCAACAGTAATATCAAATGCATCAAATCTTGAAACTTCTTTTTTGCTTGATAATCCAACTTCAATTCTTCTTAGCGCACGGTCATTCATGTCCATGGCTCTTTTCCAAATTATTTTTTCAGGATTAATATGAAGTTGATTGCCATGGTACATATGATTATCGATAACGGCACTGATTAAGTTGTTTGCGGAGGTAATTGCATGAATATCTCCAGTGAAATGAAGATTGATATCTTCCATTGGTACTACTTGTGCATATCCACCGCCAGCAGCACCCCCTTTCACACCCATTACTGGGCCTAGAGAAGGTTCTCTGAGTGCAATCATTGTCTTATACCCTAGTTTGCTTAAAGAGTCGCCTAGGCCAATTGTAGTCGTGGACTTTCCTTCGCCAGCTGGCGTTGGATTAATGGCGCTAACTAGAATTATCTTTCCTTGACTATTAAAATCTTTTCGATTGATCGCTTTAAAACTAATTTTTGCTTTATAAGATCCATACATCTCAATCTCACTAGGTTTTAGTCCGATTTTTTTTGCAATCGTCGTGATTTTCTTCATTTTTGCGTGTTGAGCAATTTCTAAATCTGATTTCATTTTTTCCTCCTATATAAACAAGTATATTTGCCAGTTTACTTAAGTTTTAATAAGACGACACTTTCAACGCTTGCTGTTTGAGGAAACATATCTATCGGTTGAATATATTCCACTTTATATAAAGAATCTAAATCATTCAAATTTTTTGCGAGCGTTGATGGATTACATGATACATAGATTAATTTTTTTACTTTGGCGTTCAAAAGTTCTTGAATAACTGATTGGTCTAACCCACTTCTTGGTGGATCAAATATAATTATATCAGGAGCAACTCCTT
>JAQUZN010000198.1 GCA_028691315.1 Candidatus Izemoplasmatales bacterium
TCATACGAAGCAAAATGTATTACATTTAATTCGTTAGAACAATTACAAAAAGAGGTGAATCGTTCTAAGCAGGGGTGCACGATTACCTCTTAGGGGTGCGTGATTAATACTCAAGGGTGCGTGATTTGCCATAAAGGGTGCGCGATTTCTGCTAGGGGTGCGTAATTGTATTAGAATAGGTAATCAAAGCCATATTGAATGCATAGGTTTGATACATAGTTATCAGGCCTTTTTTCTTTGGCAGAAAGGGAAAAAATTCCTATCCGCCAGTTTTCAGGAGATCAGTAATAGTCAGATTGTAGGCTGTTTACTGGTCTCTTGTTCTATATTATATACTACTTTTGAACGATTACTTAACTTTTGAACGTTTAGGGCTAGTTTTGAACGATTACTCAACTTTTGAACGATTTGAGAAATAAGTTATTAAAATTATAATAAATCATATTATGGTAGATTTTTTTCAATATGGACTTGTGAAAAGTGACGAAAAATTGTATAATATAATTGTCAAAAGATAAACGGCTTTGACGGTCTCAAAATTGGGATATAAAACAGAATCAATTTAATGTTTCTTATGCAAGTGGGAAGATATTAAATGATCATGATTTATATAAACATTTTGCAAAGTTAGAAGCCTAAGATGAAAGGTACTGTCTTTTTCTAGTGGGATTAGTGTACCTAAAATTAAGGGATTTTTGTTTATCTTCCTGACAAATAAAATATAGGAGGATTTTCAATTTTGAAAAATTTAAGCGATCATTTAGATGATGTTCAAAGACAAATTAGTTACTGGTTTGACAATATTGACTTGTTATTCCAGGCATTTACAAGGCGTTCTTACTCAGAAGAAAACGGTGGTGAGAACAATGAAGTCCTTGAGTTTATTGGTGATAGAGTTTTAGATTTCTATGTAACCAAGATTTTGATGGATAGATATGGTTATACGAAATCTCAGTTAGATGATTTTGATGCAGATGAAGATGATGATGAGTTTGTAGTAGATACTTACACGAATGAAGGTAGTCTAACTGCGATTAAGAAAAAGCTTGTTAAAAAAAAGATGCTTGCACATCGAATTGATAAGTTAGGTTTCAAAGACTTTTTACGTATGGGAAATGGCGATATCCAGCAACATAAAGAAAATGAAGATTCAGTAAAAGAGGATTTGTTTGAAGCCATATTAGGAGCAATAGCAATTGACTCCAATTGGAATACGGATGAGCTTGAGAATGTAGTTGACTTTATGTTAAACATGGACCATTTCCTAACTCATGGCTTAACTGAAGAAGATGACTATGTTGGCCTTGTTCAGCAATGGAATCAAAAAGAAAATGGTGAGGTTCCAGAATACGAGTTTGAGGAAATATATAGTGGAGGTTTCAAAGCGTACTTGTCATTAGATACTCCTAGAGGAACAATGCGTTATTATGCTGAAGGTAATAGTAAAGCTGAAGCAAGAGCTAATGTAGCAGAATTTGCTTATAATGATCTAGATGAACATGATGAACTATTTACCATTATGGATGAACTTCCAGAAGAGTTAACACTAGAAAACTCAATCAACACCCTACAAGAATTGGCTCAAAAAGGATATGTATCAATGCCAGAGTACTATCTACCAGAAGACCAAGTTTATGATTACAATGGAAATCCGAGATGGATGTGTACTTGCACCATTAGAAGTCATGCATTAGAAGAGATCGTTTATGCAACTTCTAAGAAAACAGCAAAAAAATATGCAGCATACCTTTGTATCTGCAACATTTGTGGTTTAAAAGATCAATTCCAAGATGAGTAAGACTAAACACAACTAAAATAGGAATTATTTAGGTTTTTCGTGCCTGACTATGCTAAACTACAGAGTGTGATGATATTGTTTTATAGTATCTAATCAACTTATCTCAAGTTTAGGTAGTTAGGCACTTTTATATTAATAGAAAAAAAGGTGATTTATGAATTATGGAAAAAAATATTTGGTTGCATATTTGTACAATTATTTATCAGATAAAAAAGATCACAACTTTGAACTTGAGTACAAAAATAGTGTACCAAAAAAACTTTATAGATTTAGAGCTTGTACTAAAAATGATTTTAATGCCATAGAAAACAATTATATATGGCTTTCTTTAGCAAGTGAGTTTGATGACATAAAAGATTCAACCATTAAGTATAATTTCCGTTCTCAAAAAGAAGAAATTTTGAATATTTATTTTGATTGGTATCCTTTTATATTTAAGACTGAGCTAAAAAAGAGATTTCCCAAAATGGATTTATCTAGGTTGAGTGTAAATAGAGAATTAATTGATGAGTACCGCGATAATGTGTTTAGCAAGAGTGGAAATTATAATAAAAACAAACTTAGAAATTATATGTTGAGCAAAAAGATGAAGAAAAGGGATTTTGAGATAATCAATCAATTTCTAGAAGAACACTTATCTCAAGAAAATATAGAGAAGGTGTCTAATAATCTATTTGAGGATTTTGAAAGAAAAATGAAAGAACTCAAAGATTATTACTATGTAACATGTTTTACACATACATTTAAAAATGATAATTTGTGGGAAACCTACTCAAAAAAATATACGGGGTTTTGTATAGAATATGACTTATTAGGTATTGATACTCTAGAAAAATCTAATTTATTACTTGATTTCGCACCAATGATATATGGAAGGAAAAAACCAGTAAATTTTGTAGATTTATTTCAGATTGCAAAAATGGAATATTGTAATGAAGGTTATGATAAAAGCTTAGCATTAGATATGGATTTTCAATTCAATTTGCAAGCTAGAACAAAAAGTAAAACCTATGATCACGAAAAAGAATGGCGTTTTTATCAAAAAAAAGATATCGTAAATTACAGAAAATTCAACTTTCCTTTCATAAGCAAAATCATCTTAGGTAAAGATATAAAGCAGAAGAATAAAATAAGATTAATTAATCTGGCTAAAAAGAATAATTTCGAGGTATATCAACAAAAATATAATTTGCTGACATCTAGTTTTTCCTATGATAGAATTTTATAAAACTAATCAATTAGTATTTTTTTGGAACATTGTTAGAAGACTACAATCAGTTTCATAGGCTAAATTCATATTTCAGTAAAGATTATAAAAGGAGAAGCGAATATGATAAACGTTTATAACAATATACATTGTGGTGATGAAAGTGATGCAAATAGAGTTTTAAGATCTGATGATTGGATTATACTTCATTGTTGTAAAGATCCGTTTCACAAGCAATTAGTAGGATACCGAGGAAACTTATTACCAACACATCC
>JAQUZN010000199.1 GCA_028691315.1 Candidatus Izemoplasmatales bacterium
TGGCTTTTTTATCATGTCATGGTTTTTTACACTGCGTTGGTTACGATCATCAGTCAATAGAACAAGAAAAAGAGATGTTTGCTTTACAGGATGAGATTCTGGACCAAACAGCTTTCACGAGGTAGATATGGAAAAAATTATTTTATTAGCGAAAGAAAACATTAAAAATGCTTATACACCTTATTCAAAGTTTCAAGTATCAGCCGTTTTAGAACTGAAAAATGGAAAGTTCTATAAAGGTGTGAACGTTGAAAATGCAGCCTATGGACTTTCAAACTGTGCTGAACGAAGTGCGATTTTTGCCGCATACTCTGATGGAGTGAAAAAAGAAGACATCAAAAAAATCGTGATTTATACTGACCATGATTATTTTGTATCTCCATGTGGTAGTTGCAGACAAGTCATGAGAGAACTCATGGAAGAGGATGCTGAAGTATTACTTGTCAATAACAAGGATGAAGTGAAAACTTTTAAAAACATTGATTTGTTACCATTTGGATTCACCAAAGAGGATCTATAATGTTTAAATCAGGATTTATTGCAATCATTGGTGAACCCAATGTTGGAAAATCAACATTACTGAATCAATTAATGCAGCGAAAAGTTGCGATTGTTTCAGATAAACCGCAAACGACAAGAAATGTCTTTTCAGGTATATATAATGATGAAGATTCTCAAATGATTTTTATGGACACACCAGGAATTCATAAAGCCAAAACAAAACTTGGCGACTATATGACTAGGTCTGCTTTAAATACGATTAAAGCAGTCGATCTAGTGCTTTTTCTTGTAAATGCTTATGATGATGTGAAAGATAGAAATATGGCGATTTTACAACAATTAAAAGGAATTGAAACACCAGTTTTTTTAGTTGCCAATAAGATTGATGCGATTAAAGACTTTCGAAGATTAAAAGAAGCTCTTGACCCATATAAAGAACAATTTGATTTTAAAGGCGTCTTTGGCATTTCTGCATTAAGAGGAGATAATGTCAATCATCTACTAGAGGATATCAAAGCGGAACTTTCTGAAGGACCACAGTTTTATATGGATGGTGAAATTTCAGATCGACCAGATACATTCTTATTTCAAGAATTTATTCGTGAGAAGATTCTTGAACTGACCAAAGAAGAAGTTCCACATTCGGTTATGGTTATGATTGACCAAGTGAAACACAAGAAAAAGCTGACTGAAATAATTGCCTCAATTATTGTCGAAAGAAATTCTCAAAAAGGAATTATTATTGGTAAAGGCGGTTCAATGTTAAAAGAGATTGGCACTTTAGCAAGAGCAGATATTGAAAATCTTTTAGGAAGACAAGTCTTCTTAGAACTATTTGTAAAAGTCGAAGCTGACTGGCGAAACCGCGAATACTATTTGAAAGATTACGGGTATAAAGCTGAAAAAGAATGAAATGAGGTGAAATTTTGGACGTATACGAAGGAATTATCATCAAACACATTGACTATAAGGAATCTAGTCAAATCATCTATGTATACACTCAAACTGGACTTTTCTCATTTTTACTTCGCGGCGCGAATAAAATGAATAGCCCGTTCCTTGGCAGTAAGAATACGTTATCTTATGTGAAAATATATGCTTCTGGAAAATCACTTAAAAATGTTAAAGAAATGGAAATAATCAAAAGTTATCCTAACATCAAATTGCATTTGAATAAATACACTTATGTGTTACATATGCTAGAGCTTATCTATCACTTTGCTGATGGAGAGTTAAATCACGATAAAAGTTATCCGTTTTTAATTAAAATTTTAGACAAAGTTGAACTTGAAGCAGAATACGTACCTTACATCAATATGTTTGAAGCGAAACTTTTATATCTTTTGGGTGTCAACCCACTTTTTCATGAATGTGTGATATGCAAAGACACGCATGACTTAACTTTTTCTATTGAAGAAGGCGGTATGACTTGTGTAGATCATACCTTAAAAAAACAGCCATACTCTGAGGAGTGTATCCAGTTGTTTGAATTCTTATATTACTATGATTTGCAAAATCCATCATCTATTGAAACAGAAACAAAAACGATTATGGAACTAAGGCATTTACTTGACGAATATTACATGTATCACCTAAACATAAAGACAAAATCTAGAACAGTGCTCGAAGGATTTATTGGATATTAACCCTTATAGCATTGTTTTTTGTTAATTTTGCATGTGTTTATATATATAATATATATAATTTCGCCTTGACTTTCTAATGAATAGATTTATAATTATAATGAGATATTATGCCTAAATGGAGAGGATGATTAACTTGAATAATACCTTAGAACAACTTGTCAACTACGCAAAACAATACGGTTTCATTTACCAAGGATCTGAAATATATGGTGGGCTTGCTAACACTTGGGATTACGGTCCGTTAGGTGTTTTATTAAAAAACAACATAAAGAATGCCTGGTGGGATTCATTCGTAAAGAAGAATCCTTACAATGTTGGACTTGATTCAGCTATCTTATTAAACCCTGAAACTTGGGTAGCTTCTGGACACGTAGGCGGATTTCAAGATCCACTCATGGATTGCAAATCATGTAAGTCTAGACATAGAGCTGATAAACTAATTGACTCGTTCTCAAAAGGGACAGTTGATGCTGATGGTTGGCCTAAACAAAAGATGTATGACTACATTATTGAAAACAAGATTAAATGCCCAGTGTGTGGTAGTGTTAACTACACGGAGATTCGCGAATTCAACTTGATGTTTAAAACAAGTCAAGGTGTAGTAGAAGAAGCCAAAAATCAAATATACCTTCGACCAGAAACGGCACAAGGTATCTTTTTAAATTTCAAGAATGTCCAAAGAACAACAAGAAGAAGAATACCGTTTGGTATCGGCCAAATTGGTAAAAGTTTCCGAAATGAAATTACTCCTGGTAACTTTATCTTCCGTACAAGAGAGTTTGAACAAATGGAACTTGAATTTTTTTGCAAGCCTGGAACAGAAATGGAATGGTTTGTCTACTGGAAGGCTTTCGCAAAAACCTTTCTTCAAGGTCTTGGGTTATCGGATCTAAATGTTCGTTTTTATGATCATCCTCAAGAAAAACTATCCTTTTATTCAAATGCGACAACCGATATTTTATATCAATTTCCTTGGGGATTTGATGAATTATGGGGGATTGCTTCAAGGACAGATTATGATTTAAAACAACATCAAGAGCACTCGAAAGAAAACTTAACATATATGGACCCTGATACAAACGAAAAGTATCTTCCATACGTGATTGAACCTTCTCTTGG
>JAQUZN010000200.1 GCA_028691315.1 Candidatus Izemoplasmatales bacterium
ATGTGTTATAAACTCCAAAATCTTGAACTGATGTCGCAGTAATTGTAACAATTCCAGGAGATACACCGGTTACTAAACCTGTTGAAGAAACTGTTGCAATAGCATCATCAGAAGTTGTCCATAATACTGTTTGTGCAGTTCCATGTGGATTGACAGTCGCTGAAAGTTGAGTGGCATATCCAACATAAACGCTTGTTCCTCCAGATATTACTACTTCTGAAGGAGAAGGAAATCCAACAACACCAATATTATTAAAGTAATCAATATCAAATTGAAGCCATTCGCTTGGATTCCAGTTTGCATTAGGCGTAGTAACATAAAGTTTTCTAATTAATGTATGATCAATTGTAGAAATACCATTTTCAAACCAATTAGTCCCTGGATCATTTCCTATTATGCCAAATTGATCAATAAGAGTCGTATTTTTAAATAGTCCAATTGCATCATTGCCATTAAAGTTTGCAACAGGGCTTGATCCATCTCCATAACTTTTTACAGTATCGCTTGCAGATGTATTGTAGTATACATATGTGTCGCCTGCCGCGAGAACATAATCCGTTGGAAATGCATATGCAACTCCAGTAGTACTTCCATTAGTATACAGTTCTAAATGGTAGTCGTTGAGATTAACACCACCACTTGTTGGATTATAAATTTCTATCCACTTATTGTTGCTTGAGCCTTCTCCATATTCACTAATAAAGAGTTCAGGAGTTTCTGACCCTGAATAAATTGTATGTAAAACTTCTCCTTCTTTATAGACTAAATAGGCTCTAACATGTTCTATGCCTAAAGATGTAAGACTAAATAAAAATTCATTTGTTTCTGGATTAATTTTCGTTCCAACAATCTGAGTCACATTGTCATCATCAAGGGTAAAATCAACTAATGTAGCATGAGTTATAAGTCCAAATTCTACCAATGTATCCTCACTTGGCAAGTAAATATTTCCTAAGAAAGAAGTATAATTTTCTCTAATATTTATTCCAGATACTAATGAGATAAGTGGTGCATCAGTCGCTGGAGTTCCACCATAGACAGCAGTTATTGTAGTATTTTGTAACATCGTAAATGAATATGTTGCTTCATATGAAACGATTGTGTTTTCAATTCTCCAATATTGGAAAAACTCAATTGCTGTATCTGCAGCTGCTTGTACTGTTACAACGTTATTTAAAGAATATGGTCCTGGTCCCTTAGAGGTTATATCAGTTCCATTTTCAACAGTTAAACTTAATGATGTAGGCGTTTCATCAGGTACATACTGCAATACTGTTATAATGTCAAATGTAACATCATTAAATGGAACACTCCATTTACTTGGAGTTTGATAGACATATCCAGGTTTTGTATAAGACACGGTACTTGGTTCAACAGCTGCTCCATTAAGCGCCACATATTGAATGTCGATTTTTTGTCCATTCGCATCCATAAAAATAACAGAGTACTCTCCAACTGGTTTAAATACCCCAGTTAGTTCAAGGTTGTTTGTTGCTGTAAATGTATAGTCTTCAGGCAAATATTGAACGGTACCGTTAACTAGCCAGCAGACAAATTCATATCCAGTTGATGAACTTGGATTTAAGGAACTCGCAAATGATACTTGAGATCCATAGGCAATACTACCAGTCGAGGCAGTTACGATGTTATCAGAGTCAAAATAGGTAGAGATACTCAAAGTAACTGGACTTCCTACTGGAGTTGCAGCATGAACTTCAAATTTATTTACTCCAAAGCTTAGGAACAATAATAATGACAAACAAATAATACTAAATATTTTTTTCATCTTCTCATCCCTCCTAAAATAACTGCTCGCCACAAAGCGTTCCATCACCGAAATCACCACTAAGTGCAATACTCTCTTCAAGTGAGAATTCGATAATCTCGATAACGGGTCTTTCGTAAGTCTCTTTTATCACTGTTTCTAATTTCATTTAAGGCCTCCTATGTAAATATATGTTTGTAAAGATTCATAATAAACTACATAAATTATGAATCTTTGATATCCTACTCGTTATAATCCTAACTTCTCAAATAACTTTTCTAAATGAAGAACTTCATTGTCATCTATTTTTAGTTTTTTCAGTTTAGTCATCGTGTTTTTGGGCTTTTTAAAGATTAATTTAAATGCACGATGAACCCAAGAAATTGGTAATAAAATCGGAAATTTATCGATGTAAGCATAATCTCCACCCCTCATCATTCGGTACGGAGGAAATAGTTTGGATAAAATATAGATAAACTTACCTTTTTTGATGTTATTTTCACTAAGAGTTGTTCTTGTCATTCCACTGAGAAATGGATTATTCTCCTTACCTTGACCATGAACACCAGATTTAAGAATAAAACTTGTTATATTTTTTGTAAATTCAGCGTCTACTTGATAGTCTGCTAAATAGTCTTCTTGATATTTAAAATTAAAGTATGATATAGCAAGATATATTATATTTAAAAAGAAAGTGTCAATATGAAATTTATCTAGATAATCATGTAGTAGTTTTGAAGGCAGATTAGTCTCATACTTCTGGACAAACAAACCAATATCTAAAATATTCCGAAGTCCTATTCCAGCTGAAGACAAATGCTTTATCATATGATATAGTAAATAAGCTAAATGAAACATCGGCTTAAACTCATACTCATATGAAGCAGTCTTTGTAGTCTCTTCCCAACCATTTTCAAACAAAAGAGAATATTTAGGATCAAATTCTGAATCCAGTTTTGGATGGATCTCTAAAAATATTTTTCGTCCCTTATAAAAACAATCATGTGCCGATGAATTTGACCAGTTGATATACTTATATTCATCAAGAATTTGATGAACAAGTCTCATCTTATCTCGTTTCACCAAAATATCGATATCTCCCATCGACCTCATATAGGTCTCAGGATAAATATTTTTTAGAAATGATCCTTTCAAAAAAATATGATCAATATAAGAAGCAGAAAAGATTTGTCTTACTTCTTCTATTGTTTTTGATTGTAAAGTATCCGTTCGAACATACTCGTAATAATCTCTTTTAAACAAAGGAAGCACATTTTGTTCATCATTAAGTGGTTGTAGGGTTTTATATACCATTCCGGAAAGACCATTTTCTTTGGCAAGAATATAGAGTTCCTTAGATAACTCCCCATCATATAATTCATTTCTTAGTGTTTTCTTTATTATCTCGAATAAAAGCAAATCATTATTTTCCATTAGCGCGAACTCTCCTTAAAATGCTTAAGATTATTCTTCTAAGTGGTTTTAA
>JAQUZN010000003.1 GCA_028691315.1 Candidatus Izemoplasmatales bacterium
TATTTAATAAAAAACCATGAATATTTCCTAAAACAATCGAACAGAATAAAAATATCAAAACTAAAATCTCTATATAATTTGGAATATCAATTTTGAATCTTGATTCAATTATCCAAGGAATTGAAAACAATACAATTGCTAACATTGATAGAAAAATATTGGAAATACTGGCATCTCTCATTCCTGAATCAGTCGCAAGGATTGCACTAATAACCGATCCAATTAACTCAAGAATAACGATTCCTACTAATATTACATATACAGTTTGATAACTATCAAGTATTCTTTTTCTTTTCATAAATACACTTCCTACTAATTTATTCTAGCACAAAACAGGCTTATTTGATATATGGTTCCATTATACATAACTAAAAATCGAAACACAAATTGTTCCGATTTAAGGTAATATAATTTCTAATATATCTTCTGCTTTGATTTTTTCCATTGTCGATAAGATAATTAAACGGTTATTAAAATCGACTTTTTTGATGTTTCCAAAAGTAAAACGAATATATCCATCATGATAATATCGACATTCAATTTCCACGTCTAGCGTCAACGCTTCTTGTAATTTACGATTTAATTCATCAAATTCATCGTCGTTTAATTGTGGCTTTTCTTTTTTCCCAAGCCGGTACTTCATATCTTCAAGCATGCTATGATACCCAACTAGGGCATCAAATGGACTCCATTTGATAATTCCTCTATCAACATAATGATTAAGCATGATGTCCACCTATCATTTCATTTCTAGCTTTCGCTGTAGAAGATTTTAATTCAGTGGATGCTCGGTTCACGCTATTTTTTCCGAATTTATATTTGATTTCATCAATAGCTGAAAAAACTTGATGCTCTTTAATGATTTGTTCAGCATCTTCAAACAGACTAAATTGATAGGAATTGTTATCTAATAATCCTGTGGCACTAACATGAACTCTACGGATGGGATCCCCTTCGTAAAACATATCAAATAAATCCAAACAAGCTTTGAAAATAACTGTTTCATTGGCAGATGGTTTCGATAATGATAACTGTCTAGCGAAACCTCCGCCCATTTCTTTACTATAAGCAATTCCAAAATGAATTGTTTTAGCAACCTTCTTATTCATCCGCAATCTTCTAGAAATATCGTCTACCATTTCTCTAACAACTTGAAAGATTTCGGGTTTATAGTAATCTTTAAATAAGGTTTGCCCAATACCATAGCTTTTACTGATAGGACGGATATTGAGTTTGTCTTGAATCAAACTTTTATCAATACCATGTGTATGATAATAAAGTTCTTCTCCAATAACACCAAATTTCTTTTTTAACTTTACAACATCGTATTTAGCAATATCACCAATTTTATAACATCCGAGTTCATTTAAATGGGCTTCCATGTTACGTCCAATTCCCCACATTTCACTTAACGGGGTTACTGGCCATAACTTTTTATCTAAGTCTTCATATTCCCATTTGGCAATAAAATCAGGTGCTTTTTTAGATTCAATATCGAGTGCTAGTTTCGCCATTAACATATTGGGACCAATTCCACAAGTAGCATAGATTTTTGTTTCCTCGAGAATTGTCGATAAAATCATTTGTGCAATTTCACGATCGGTTTTTTGATAATATTTTGTGTATTCCGTAAAATCTAAGAATACCTCATCTACCGAATAAACATACAAATCATCTTCAGAAACATATCGAAGATAGATTTCAATAATTTTAGCAGAATATTCTAAGTATTTTTCCATTCTTGGTTTTTGAAAAATAATCTTAATATTGGTTGGCAGTTCATGAATTCGACATCTTCCAGGAACGCCAAATTTTTTCAAATATGGCGAAACGGCGAGCACAATTGATCCTCCGCCTCTAGATTTGTCGGCAACAACCAGTGGTGTTTTAAAAGGATCTAGTCCTAATAATGCACATTCAACAGAAGCATAAAAACTTTTTAAGTCGATACAAAGAATTGTTCTATGAGTTTGATATTCTTCCATGGTCGTCCCTCCAATCTATACTCTTATTATACCGATTAATTCAAGAAAGAAAAGGGTAAAAATTATCTTTTTTTATGAAAATGTTCACAAAAAAATATTTCATCTATAATGATTGAAAAGTTTCTTTAATACCAAAAATCATTTATAAAAATTTTTTATTTTCATGAAAAAAGCTAAGATTCATAATCAAATGAACTTAGCTTTTTTTTAATATTCTAATGGAAATGTAATCGTGATTTTTGTGCCCTTACCCTCTGTGCTATCAAGTTCAATTTGACCTTGATAAATCATCACTATGTGTTTAACAATGGATAACCCAAGACCAGTTCCACCCGTTTTTTTGCTTCTTGCTTTATCAACACGATAAAATCGTTCAAAAACACGTGTTTGATCTGACTTAGGAATACCAATTCCATTATCTTCTACAGAGAAAATAATTTTATGTTCTGTTTGTTGAAGAGAAACCTTTAAGTTCCCTCCATCGTTTCCATACTGAATACTGTTTTCAAAAAGATTTCGGATTAGCTGAACCATATGCTCATGACTTGCGTACATTGTCACCTTTTGAATAGACTCAATCCAAGTAATGTGCTTTTGTGTCATTGCAGGCAAAATCATATTTTTAACTTCACTAATGACTTCTTGAAGCAATACTTTTTCTTCCGTCCTAGATATTACTTGATTTTCATACTTAGAAAGATTTAACATATCCATAACTAAATGATTCATTCTTGTGGATTCTTCAAGGATTCTATTCGCTAAATCCTTAATTGTGGCAGTATCTTGAACTATCCCCGAGGAAATAAGTTCTGATGAACCCATAATCGAAGTAAGCGGAGACTTCAACTCATGCGAGGCATTCACAAAAAAGTCTCGTTTTAAAGTCTCAATGTTTTTAACCATTGTCACATCGGTAAAAATCAAAACAACGCTTGGCAATTGGTTCCAATTTTTTTCAAGAAATGAAATCATAACCGAGAAAAAGTCGTTATTTATTTCTAGTAAGGTTGAAGTATTTACATTCGATTGATAGGCGTTTTGAATGGCCTCTTGAATGGATTTATCTCTAAATAAGTAATGATAGTCTTTATGTAAATTCGCATCTTCATTGAAATGAAAGAGTTGTCTTAAAAAATGGTTAACAAGAACAATTTTGCCTTCTTGGTCTAAAACACAAATACCTTGATTCATATGGTTTAACAAAAAACCTGATTTTTGTTTTTCTTCATTCAAAGAAACAATGTTATAGGATATCAATTTTGAAATATCATTGATTTCATTAATGATACCATTGATTTCTTCGAATTTATCGAGCGGCATAATTTCTTTATATTCCCCATTGGCAACATCATTTAGTGTAACTTTTAAATCCTTTAATGGTTTTAAAGTATTCTTTGTTAATTGCATTATAAGCAATATAGAAAGAAAAGAAATAAATGCCCCAACGGCAATCGATAACCCAATAAAGTCGTTTAAGAAAGGTAAAATACTGTTTAAGGGTATCGCAACGCGCAAATATAAATCATCATTTAACTCTGTCGCTAAATACATCATTTTCCGGTTTAAAGAATCTGATACCCTAATATAAGCCGTCCCGAGATTTTGAAACTCAGGTCTTAAAAGATGATTTCCCAGTTCTGTTGCTAAAGAATCCGCTAACACAACGCCAGATGAATCCATAAAAGTAATTCTTAAGAAATCACTTGAATCTTGATATTTAACTACAATCTCAGTAGGTGATAATCCTTCATCAATATCTGTTGAAACCATTGATAAATACTGATTAAGATTCAATTCTGTTACTTTATTAAAATTATTTTGTACAATCAAAGAAGACCCAATGATAAAGGTAAGAATTGCCAAGGCAATGACAAGAGCAAACTGATATGATATACGACGTTTCATAAGACAAACTTGTAACCCACACCTCTTACGGTCTGGATTGCTTCAATATCAATTCCGGCTTGTACTAGTTTCATTCTCACTTCTTTTATATGAACATCTAAAGTCCTTGTTTCCCCAAAGAAATCATAACCCCATACAATATTAAGAATCTCATCTCTAGTCACAATTTTATGATGATTTTGCATCAATAATTTTAATAACTGAAATTCTTTGGATGTGAACGTGACTTTTTGATCAAGATATGTACAAACATATTCTTTAGGATCCAGTTTTAATCCTTTTATCTCTAAGATTTCACTAGAATCACTATCCTTAGTTCTTCTTAGTAGCGCTTTAACCCTACTAACAAGTTCTAATACCCCAAATGGTTTACCAAGATAATCATCTGCTCCTAAATCAAGTCCAATAACTTTATCAATTTCTGTTCCTTTTGCGCTAATAAACATTGTTGGTATTTGCGACCATTTTGGAGTGGCCTTTATCCTTTTGATAATCGACAACCCATCCATATCCGGTAACATGATGTCAAGTAAAATTAAACTTGGAACCTTTTCTTCTAAAGCAGAAAAAAACGATTTCGCTTCGCTAAAGATAAAAACTTCATATCCAGAATTTTTTAACGCGATTTGAATAACATTTTGAATATTCAAATCATCTTCTACTGAATAAATAAGGGGCATTATTTGTCCTCCTTAGAACGTTAAGTTTTTCTTGTGTTCGCCTGTAATTGAAAAAATAACCCATTCACCAATATTAACAGCGTGATCGCCGATTCTTTCTAAATACTTTGCCACCATCATTAAGTATAATGCATAATCTGCATCAATTGATGAAGAACGAATTGCTTTTGCGACAATTTGTTTAACTTCATCAAAATACATATCAACTTCATCATCGTCTTTGATAACTTCGTATGCAAGAGAAATATCATTCCCAACAAAAGAATCAAGTGATTTCTTAATCATTTTTTGACAAGCTTTTGTCATCAAATTCATTTGTGGTAAAGGAAATACATTATGCGTTTTTTCCATAAAAATCGTCATTTTAGAAATATCTGCCGCATGATCTCCGATTCTTTCTAAATCTGTAATCATTTTTAAAACTGCAGTAATTAGGCGTAGGTCTTTTGCGACAGGTTGTTCTCTTAGTATAATTCTCATACATTCTTTTTCAATAGCGTATTCTTGATCATTGACTAGTTTATCATTTTTTATAATTTCTTCTGCTAAAACAATATCTAAATTCAAAAACGAGCGAAATCCTTCATTGATGTTATCAATGACCATATCACCCATTTGGATTAAACTTAATTTTAATGATTCTAATTCTTTATCAAATTGATTCCGGTATGTCATCAGTTTGCCTCCTTAATCATTATAATATGAAATCTATGTAAATACAAACAATTACCCAAATCTCCCGGTAATATAATCTTCGGTCTTCTTTTCCTTGGGATCGCCAAAAATAACATCGGTCTTATCAAATTCTACTAAATATCCCATTAGAAAGAATGCGGTATTGTCAGATATACGAGCTGCTTGTTGCATATTATGAGTAACAATAATAATCGTATACTCTTTTTTTAAATCTTGAATTAATTCTTCGATTTTAGCGGTTGCAATGGGATCTAATGCCGAAGTTGGTTCATCCATTAAAATCACATCTGGAGACATCGCAATCGTTCTAGCGATACAAAGGCGTTGTTGCTGACCGCCAGAAAGTCCATAAGCACTTTCTTTTAGTCTGTCTTTGACTTCATCATATAAAGCAGAATTAATAAGCGCTCTTTTGACAATTTCTTGAAGTTGTTTTTTGTCTTTAACACCCTGGCATCTTGGTCCGTAAGCAACATTATCAAAAATACTCATTGGAAATGGATTGGGTTTTTGAAAAACCATCCCTACTTTAGTTCGTAAATTAATCGCATCATAGACTTTATTATAGATGTCTTGATCTTCGTATTTAACAAGACCATCCATTTTACAGTTATCAATCAAATCGTTCATCCGGTTTAAGCTTCGAAGAAGTGTTGATTTTCCACATCCAGATGGACCTATTAAAGCTGTTACTTGATTTTTTGGCACTTGCATATCAATATCAAAAAGCGCTTGTTTGTTGCCATAAAATAGATTTAATTTTTCGATTTCAAACACATTATTAGCTTGTTCCATTATTAGTTACCTCCACTAAAAGAAAGTTTCTTCGCTATAAATTTAACAATAAAATTTAAGATAAATACAACCGCCAAAATGATGATTGAAATCGAACTTGCGAGTTCAAAGTTTGGAGTTTCACCTGCCATGATACTCCATATATGAACCGCAAGTGACGTCGAACGCTCAGTTAAGATAATTTTATCTTTTATTGCGGTTCCTACCGCATATATTAACGCTGCCGACTCCCCAATAATCCGGCCAATACTTAACAATACTGAAGATAAAATTCCTGGTATCGCAAATTTCAAAACAACTTTGAATGTTGTTTGTGTTTTTGTGGCACCAAGGGCAAGTGAAGCTTGTCTAAAATCGTCTGGAATCACTTTTAATGCTTCTTCTGTTGAGGTGATAATTACTGGTAGCACAATAACCGCAAGTGTCAGGGCTCCAGAAAATAAGTTTCCACCATCTGCAGATGTTATTGTTGATGTAAATGGGATAAAAACAGCGGCTCCTAACAACCCAAAAATAATTGAAGGAACACCTGTTAGCATTTCGATTAACCGTCTTAGTGCTTCAGCTAACTTAGATTTTTTAGGTGCATATTCATGTAAGTAAATTGCCGTAAATACACCAATTGGTAATGCTATAACTAAAGTCATTACAATCAAGTATAGCGTTGTAATCACCGAACCGCGAATCCCTTTTCCTGAAGTTGATGTAAGAAGATCAATAATACCATCTGCCTTGTCAAACATGAGTGCGGCATTTTCAGCACCTTCAGAACTATATAAAATCGTTCTATTAGAAAAGATTACTTTGACTAGAGTTTGATCTTCAGATATATTTTGAAACACGCCTTCAACATTTTTATCTGGAAGATTCTTAAATGGTGAATCTGAATCAACATAATTAATTAAGATATATACTTTTCCTTCATTATCAAAAGCATCCGTTAATCCAATTCCCCAGTTGCTAGAAAAATAGGTATTTTCATCAAGCGATTCAGGCCTTTCAAATGATGCATTAGATAACGTGCCATCATAATATGTATTATAAGTGGTTGAATAGTAATCGCTAGTTAGTAAGTCCCAAGACAATAGTCCTGACCCTTTTTGAAATACATATCCAAAAATAGCAATTAAGATAAACAGCCCGAATAGTGAAACAAAGGATATAAGAGATTGAATAACAATATCTTTTCTCTTTCTTTTGCTTGTTTTCATGAGAATCTACCTACTTTCTTTTTTAAATAATTCAAAAATAGGTTTGTCACAATAATTAATATAATCAAAATCATTCCTACAGAAAAACGAATATCATAATCCAGTCCAACTGTCTCTTTTAACCCTAGCAACATAGTAGAAGTTAACGTTCTCGTTGTTGAAAATAAATCAAATGATAATCCAGATCCTGAGTTGCCCGCTACCATACTTACTGCAGTTGCTTCACCTAAAGCGCGACCAATACCTAAAATAATTCCTGCAAATATTCCTGATTTAGCTGAAACTAAAGTAATCTTAAAAAAAGTTTGAACCTTGCTTGCACCTAAAGCTAATGAGTTTTTCTCTAAATCTGGATTTACGGACTTAATAGCAGTAATCGATAATAAGGTGATTGTCGGTAAAATCATCATCGCTAAAACAAAGACAGTCGACAATGTTGAAATTCCCCCCGCTGTTTGTTTCCCAAATATACTAGATATCCATATGACAATCTTTGTAACTACACCAAGTCCAAATACACCAAATACAATCGAAGGAACACTCGCTAATAACTCAATGACGGTTTGAAAAAACTTGGAAACTGGTTTTGGTGTCATTTTCGCAATAAAAAGAGCTGTAAACACAGAAATAGGAATTGCAATAAGTCCAGCTAATATTACAACATATAGAGTATTTACAACCACAAAGAAAATACCATATAAATTAGGTGGTTGAAACCAAGTCATACCTGTCATGAATCTTAAAAAATTGACATGAAGATCGCCGTATATAGACGCAAGAAAAGGGGAAACTCCCCTTTTCGAGATAAATATTATAATTAAAAAAACAAATGAAGCGCTTAGGAAAGTGGGAATAAGGAGGAGAACATATGTTAATTTATCAACATTGTTATTGTGCTTATTTGTTTTTTGTTTTACTTCATTTAATCGATTAGTCATTCGCAAAACTCCTTAGGGAAGTAAGCTGGTAGCCAAACGTTTTTGGCTACCAAGCAAGAAGCTATAAATTATCCTAACTGGCTCCAAATTGTGGTTTCTCCACCAAAGATTTTCTTTAAATCTGAAGCTGTTAAATTTGATAATAATGGGTTATTTGCGTTAACCACTACTACAACTGCATCTAAACAAATTCTACCTGTAGTGCCTTCAGCAGCAGCTTCAGATGATTTAAAATCACGTGATGCAAATCCAATATGAAGTTTATTTGCGCCCATTGATTCTGTACCTTGAACTCGAAGGTATGCATCACCAGATCCTGTATGATTATGTTCTGCAATGAAGTTTCCACATTTTGTGCTAAATTCTGCCGATAACGCTTTAGCAATTGACTCAACTGAAGTCGAACCACCAAAGTTAATCGTTACTGCTGAATTATCTAATGAGCATACTTCATAATTTGATTTTATTTCATCCCATAATTTATCAGTAGTACTTGTTTCTAAAATACCGTGCTTATTACTGATTGTGGCTTTTCCATCAACTGTAGACATATATGCTACAAATGCGTTAACAATTTGATGTTCAGTTTCCATTCCGGTCCAGTCTAAGCGAACCATATAGTTGAATGGACGTTGCAATCCGTATGTTCCATTTAAAACATTTGCTTTTGATGCAACAACACCCTCAAAGTTTAGTCCGATAAGTGTTGTGTCAGATAGTGATGCTAGTGAAATATATCCAATTCCAAATACATCGTTCGTTACACTTGTAATCATTGAACCATTTCCATCGACTTCTACGTAAGAAGATACTAATACTGTATTATCTCCTGTAGCTTCGTCAAAACCGATTCCTTTAAAAAACGCTTCTCTTGTTCCTGATGTTGTGTCTCTAGTATAAACTGTAATATTTTTTGTTTGGTCAAAAGATGCTGCTGTTGAAGTGGTAGTTGTAGTTGCCGTGGTAGTCGTAGTGTCATTCGAACAAGCAACAACACCAAGCATTACAAAAATTAAACTAAATGTTACTAATATTTTTTTCATGAATTTCTCCTTTTCGATTGATTTCAACCATATTCTAATGTAAAAGAAGAATATCGAAAACCATAAAGGCGTAAAGGTTATGTAAATTCAATGTAAAAGATGACATTGTCAAATTATAATAGTATAATATGAGCAGGGGTTGATACAATGTCTTCAATATATGATAATTTAATCGAAGAATTAACAAAATATGACAAACTCTACGAAAATGTCAGAATCGTAAATCCAAAAACAAAAAAGGTCCTCTTTTATAAAGAAGACACTTGGGTTAATGAACCTCTGCCTTGTCATGCGATTTGGGATGTTAAAACGCCTTGCAAAAATTGTACTTCAATTCGGGCGATTCAAAGTAATGAAACTGTCGTTAAAATCCAATACACAAATAACAAGGTTTATATGGTTACTTCCATTCCAAGCAAGATTAAAGGCGTTGAAGTTGTTATCGAATTGTTAAAAGATGCTACAAATAGCATGGACATAATCGATGATAGAATCAATGAACTTAGAAAAATTATCGATAAAACAAATGAGATGACAATAACAGATAGTTTAACAAATATCTTCAACAGAAAATACATCAATGAACGCATGCCTTTTGAAATCAACCAACTATCCACTCAAAAAGATTCTACTTTTTTAGTAATGGGTGATATCGATGACTTTAAAATTGTTAATGATACCTTTGGCCACGTCGCTGGAGATGAAGTTTTAAAAAAAATAGCTAAAATATTGTCTAAAAACATTCGTTCTAATGACTGGGTAGCTAGGTATGGTGGAGAAGAATTTTTGATGTGCTTAACAGAAATCACTTTAAAAGAAGCCACAAAAATTACTGAAAATATCCGACAAATAATTGAAAATCATAATTTTACTCTAAACAAAAAAATAGTTCATGTAACTTGTAGTTTTGGCTTGTCTGAGATTGCTTCTAAAGATACTACTGAATCAATAATAAAAAGAGCGGATCTTAACTTATATAAAGCAAAAGATGCTGGTAAAAATAAGGTAGTTTACTCGTAAAAAAAACACTTCAAATTTGAAGTGTTTTTTATTTGTCATATTTTGAAAATGGATCCCCAGACTCTTCAGCAGCTTGTTGTTTTTCTTTCTGAACTCTTGCCATAACAACATTTTTTGGTTCAACAACAATAGCCATAATCAAATAAGCCAAAAGGCCTGTACCTACACAAAGTAATAATACTAACCAAATTACCCTTACTAGAGTAACATCTAAATCAAAATAATCAGCTAATCCTTTAGCAACACCAAAAATCTTTTGATTTTCTGTATCACGATATAAATATTTTTTCTCCGACATAATCAACACCTCACTTCTTTCATTATAAATAAATTGAATAAAAATATCAAGAAAATATTAAATTCATTCTAAAAAAGCGATAAATTTAAGAATAAGTAATGATACTTTATCCATCGCTTCTAGAGATGTTTTTAGTACTTCATCATGAGATAATTTATTCATTGAAATTCCTGTAGCCATATTCGTAATGACTGACAACCCCAATACTTGCATTCCCGCATGGCTTGCGACAATAACTTCAGGTACCGTAGACATTCCTACAACATCTCCTCCTAATTGTCTATAAGCTAAAATTTCACTTCTCGTTTCATAACTTGGTCCAAAATAACCAACATAAACACCTTTTTTTAGATGAATTTCATAACTCTTGGCGATTTCTTCTATTTTCTCAATCCATAGAAGCGAATAAGGTTCTGACATATCTGAAAACCTTGGTCCAATAATATCCACATTGTCTCCAATTAAAGGATTTCTACCCATCATATTGATATGATCTTCAATAATCATGATATCGCCAGGTTTAAATGATGGGTTCATTCCACCACATGCGTTTGTAATGATTAAGTTATTTACACCCAAATACTTAAACATTTGTATTGGATAACGCATTTCTTCATCGGTTAACCCTTGATAATAATGATTTCTTCCTTTCATTATGTATACAGGATGTTGGCCAATCAAGCCAATTACCAATTCGCCAGATTGACCTTCAATTGATTTTTGGACAAAAAAAGGAATATCTGAGTAGGATACAATAACCGGATTTTTTACAAACTTGGCAAAATCTCCAAGACCAGAGCCTAAAATAATCAAGGTCTTTGGACGAAGTATAGACAGACCTTCAATGAATATTTTTGACTGACAAAATTCATCAATAATGCTCATTATTTCACCTTTTTTCTAGAATGAAAACTCTTTTTAACAAAAGCAAGACTATTCGGCTTAAAATACATTAACATGACAGCCAATCCAACGCTAACAACTGGAAGTAAGATAGTTAACACAAGCGTTAATGTTGAAACTTTAGCTTTTACTAAAAATTGAATGGTTTCAATCGTTCCATCAGTCAAAGTAACGTTAACTGAAGCTTCTCCATAAGCCAACCCTATTACATTCCCAAATTCATCCACTACTAAAATATCTGAATCAGAAGAATGATAACTATAGATAGTCGTTTTTCCGAGCGTAATATACTGATCTACATTCAAAGAGTCTACTTGCGCTTTAATAACAACGACAGATAGTTTTGCATGTAATAAATCATATGCTAAGTTTAAATTAGCAATCGTTTCACTAACCTTTTCTTGTGAAGCATTAGCATCATTTATGATAACAAGAGCATCATGCAAATTAACTTCTAAATTCCTGTAACTTGTTGCGGTGTAATTAATCGGATTTAAAAGAAGAAGGGTATCGCGCTTCGCGATAAGCAATGATTTATCCGCTTCATATACAAGTAAGTCTGTAGCCGAAGCTAAATCAATAACTACTTGATCATAAACTAATTGCGAAAGTTCCTTCCCGTTAATAATGTCATCTAATCTCTTCATTTCTGCATTAAAAAGAATGACTGAGTTTGGAGTATATAACTCGTATTGAATATTCGAATTATAAAGAAAAATGTTTTTTAAGTCACTATTATCTACTATTTCAACTAAGAGCGACAAAGCATGATTAACTTTATCTGTTAAGATATCTACATCTGATTGTAAAGCATTATCATTATTCAAAATGTTATTCACATATAAATATGTACCATAATCCAAAGTCTCAGTCTTAAATGCTTGGTATGAAGAAGCCGTATAGTTTCCCTTTTCTTCATAATATGCAACGATTGATTTGTTGTTTGCTATTTCTAAGTTTGACTTATCTGCCTTTAAAACAAGAAGATCAAACGCCGATAAATAGTCATCTTCTAATTGATTAATAATTATCTCCGTTGCGTTTTCACTAACCATTAATAAATAAATTCTAGAAATTTCATTGTTAAATATTGCAACAGAAGATGGTGTGTATAGCTCATAATTAAAACTTGATAATTCATCAATTTGTATTTGAAGATTGGTATGATCCCCCTTTAAAACAAGCGAGCCATATAATCCGTCAATCCTTACAATCGCATCATCGACATCTTGTTGAAGAGTTTCGTCATCATTAATAATATTTAAAATAGAACTTAGTTCTACGTTAAAAAAAGTTTTAGAATCAAGCGTGTATAAAGATAAATCATACTTAACTGCATCGTTATATTTGCTTGATAAAACTGATTTATCTGGCATTAAAATTAAAAGTCCTAAAGCTTGACTAATTTTAGTATATGTTTTTTCAACTTCAATAACAGATGCATCATCATAAAGTAGAATATCTTCTAATGTAAAACCAATATCCGGTAATAACGACTGATTAATTGTTTGATAAGCATTTATAAAAAGAAGGTAAGTTGAAGGTACATATAATAAGTGATTAGCAATAACTGCTTGGGCAAAATCATAATTGCTTTGTAACTCGGTTTTATCGCCTAAAAAAACGAGCACATTACTTGAATCGGTAATGTCTACACTTAGATTAGAAATAATTATTTCGCCGCTTGTTGGTTCGTCTATTACTTCTTTAATTCTGTCTAACTCTTCATTAAATGCAACAATGGACCGTTGTGTATATTCTCCTAATAACTTGGTTTTTTGTGAAAGATATTGTAGAAGAATTTCATTGTAAGTCGAATCTGTGACTAAACCGCTTAACATTGAAATACACACAGCTGTCATTTGATCTACATCTGATTGCAAAACTGACGTATTTGCAATCATTTGATCAATGGCATCTAAACCACCAATATTTGATAGTGAAACTAAAAACGCATTATAAGAATTTTCTTCATATTTGTTTTTTAGTTGATCAGAGATTGCTTGATTAATATTATTTCTTTCTACAATCAGTGCGGTTTTATTTGATTCAGCATGAACTTGAACAGAAACAAAAAAGAGGCTAAATAGTACTAGCGCTACAAATTGTATGCAAATTTTTCCTAATCTGCTCATTTGTTTCTTCCTCCGTTATTTAGTAAATACTTGTGCGTAAATATATTTTCTTTTTTCTTTATAAAATTCAAGCGTAAAACAATTTTCTATGGTACTTAAATCTAAGAATTGTTTTACTTGTTTATCTTGTTTCAATACATCGATAAAATTAAGGTTATGGTCATAGGTATAAGTGGTTAGTTGTTGTGTTAAATCATATGCGTCTTCTCTTGATAAACCCTTGTCTATAAGCGCAGTGAGAACTCTTTGAGAAAAAATAATGCCTTTTGTTATGTAGATATTTTCAAGCATTTTCGTTTCATCTACAATTAAATTTTCTAAAACATATGCATATCTATTTAACATATAATCGATTAAACAAGTGGCATCAGGTAAAACAATCCGTTCAACGCTAGAATGTGAAATATCACGTTCATGCCATAATGAAACGTCTTCAAACATTGGAATAATATATCCTCTAAGTACTCTTGAAAGACCAGTAATATTTTCGCTTGAAATTGGATTTTTTTTATGTGGCATCGCTGATGAACCTTTTTGATTTTGTGAAAAAGGTTCTTTGACTTCTGATACTTCAGTCCGTTGTAAGTGCCGAATTTCAGTTGCAATTTTTTCTAATGAAGCACCAATTAAGGCTATAACACTAATATAATGTGCATATCGGTCTCGTTGTAATGTTTGCGTTGATATTTTTGCTTTATCAATTCCAAGATTTCGACAAATATATTCTTCCACACTTGGGTCAATAAATGCATAATTCCCAACCGCACCACTGATTTTACCAATCTCAACTTCTTTTCTTACTTCTAAAAACCGGTGTAAATTACGATTCATTTCATCATACCATAATGCCCATTTTAGTCCAAAAATAGTAATATCCGCATGAATTCCATGTGTTCGACCGATGCAATAAGTATCTTTGTATTTTTCTGCTTGTTTTTTTAACACCGCCATAAAAGCAATGATATCTTGATAGATGATCTCATTTACTTTTTGTAGTCTGACACCATTTGCAGTATCAACGATATCGGTGGAGGTTAATCCATAATGAATCCATCTTTTTTCGGCACCTAAAGAGTTTGATACAGATCTAGTAAAGGCAATTACATCATGTTTTAACTCGTTTTCTAGTTCAATAATATCGTCCATAGAAAAAGATGCATTTTTATGAATTAACTCTAATTCGGATGGCAAAACAAGACCTTTTTGAAACAAGGCTTCTACATTTAAAATTTCAATTTGAAGATAAGTTTCAAATTTAGTACGATCAGACCATATGGTTGTTAATGGTTTTCTTGCATAACGATCAATCATTTGGACACTCCTTCAAGATATTTATAACAAGCTAATGTATTTTCTAACAAACATGCAATTGTCATTGGCCCAACGCCGCCTGGTACAGGCGTTATAAACCCTGCAATCTGGCGCGCTTTTTCATAATTAACATCGCCTACAATTACATCATCAACTCTAGAAATACCGACATCGATGACTGTTGCTCCATCTTTGATAAAAGTATCGTCTACCCATTTTGGTTTTCCAATTGCAACAACTAATATGTCTGCTTGTTTTGTTATCTGTTTGATGTTTTCTGTTTTTGAATGACAGATAGTCACCGTTCCATTTGCTAATAATAATAGACTGGCAATCGGTTTTCCAACAATCTGGCTTCTACCAAGAACCACACAATGTTTCCCTTGAATTTTGATTTGATAATGCTCTAATAATCTCATAATTCCAAGTGGTGTACAAGGAACAAGCTTTGGATTTCCATTCGCAAGCAAAGCTACATTACTCGGTGTAAATCCATCCACGTCTTTAAGTGGTGAAATCATTGAAATAACCTTCTCTGAATCTAAATGTTTTGGAATCGGGAGTTGAAGTAAAATTCCGTGTACTGATTTGTCCTCATTTAACTCTTTTATAATCAATTCTAACTCTTCTTGAAGAATTGATTCATCTTTACGTATGACAGTGCTTTTAATCCCTGCATTTATACACGATTTTTCTTTTCCTCTAACATAAGATGCACTAGCAGGATTTTCACCAATTAACACTACAACCAAATGCGGTTGGATTTTAGTGTTTTCAGTTAAGATTTTCGTGTCATTTTTAACTTGTTCTTTGATTTTAATAGATAAACTTTTTCCATCGAGAATAGTAGCCAAGTAAATCACTCCTTTGTGTATAAATACTGATCAACAATTTCGCCATAATAAACAGTATGGTTTGCGGTTTTATCATAATAATGTTTTTTAATCTGTTCAGGAATCATCGCTTGATTAAGCGGCTGTTTATAAATGACTTTGCATTCATAATGTAAAGTACACTCACCAATAATTGGTGTATCTATTTTTCTGCCTTTAACTTTTGTGAATTTGCATGTTTCAAACTTATCAAGTTCTCTCATTGATTTTGTCCCACATATCCGTATTTCATCTAACAATGCCGATTTTAATGGAACGCTAACGGTAAATTCATGACTCTTTTCAATTAAATTGTAAGTTGCTCTTGAATCACGAACAAGTACAATAAATATCGGTTTTCCCCACTGTACAATAATCCCGCCCCAGCCTATAATCATGGTATTTGTATTTTTTTCAAAAGAGGTAGTTAAAAATATTCCGGGATTTAACTTTTCTAAAACTTTCCCAGCATACTCAAAACAAGTAATTTCTTGAATCATATTTACACCTTCTTTAGAGGTAATTATAACATATTTTGTTTTTCTTTAGAATGAAAATCCAAAAACAAAATGAAATGAGAAAAATTCAAGAAGATATCGAATAATATTATCACTATTTTCGTATGAAACACATCATTTTATGATAAAATATACTAAAATAATAAAGAGGTGAGTGAATGAAAATAGGTATTGTTGGTTTAGGATTAATGGGGGGTTCTATTGCAAAAGCATTAAACCACAAACATGAAATCATCGCATATGATATCTCAAATGAGGCATTAACATATGCTTTAAATCACCAAATCATTCAAGAAGGTTATACAAATCTTGAAACTTTTTTTCATGAAACGAACATTATATACTTATGCTTATATCCTCAAATCATTGCGTCTTTTATAAAAGAAAATCAAAGATATATGCAAAAAGGAACCGTTATAATTGAAATATCAGGAATAAAAACTAGTATTATTGATGATACAATCCCTTTTATAAACAAAGATATTGATGTAGTCTTTACGCATCCTATTGCTGGAAGAGAAAAAAAGGGGGTTAGTTTTTCTAAAGAAACAATTTTTCATAACGCAAATTATGTGATTGTACCAACAAAAAACAATAAGGAGTCCTCCATAGAACAAACTAAAGAATTAGCTCACGAAATGAAATTTAAAAACATATCAATTATTTCTAAAGAAGAACACGACGATATTATTGCATATACATCGCAGCTAACCCACATTTTATCGCTTGCACTAGTGAACTCAGACCCTAAAACTTACGATACATTCCGTTTTATTGGCGATTCATATCGTGATTTAACAAGGATTGCCATGATTAATGAAGATTTATGGAGCGAATTATTTTTAGAAAACAAAAATTACTTACTTCCCAAGATTGATTCTTTTATCGAAAATCTAACAAATTACCGAAAGCTAATTGTCGAAAATGATATCGAACAATTAAAGGAAATGATGAAGGAAGCGAAAAACAGAAGACTTAAAATCGAAAGTGGTGGAAAAGAATGAATGTTTTAATCCAACCGAAGCAACTTACTGGGACGGTCGTTGTTCCACCATCCAAGAGCCAATCGCATCGAGCTATAATCGCTGCATCTTTATCCAAGGGTAAAAGTGTGATTTCAAATATCACATATAGCGAAGACATCGTAGCTACAATTGGTGCAATGGAAAAATTAGGCGTTAAATTTATTAAAAATACTCATCAATTGATTGTTAGTGGGGTTGGAAGAGTTTCTATAAGCGATGATAATTTTGTCGATTGCAATGAATCTGGATCTACACTCCGTTTTGTAATTCCAATTTTCTCCATTAGCAAAGAAAAGATTGTTTTTACTGGTAAAAGAAGTTTATTTAAACGTCCAATGAGTGTCTATGAAGACTTATTTAAAAATCTAGGATTAGGATTCCAACAAAACGAAGATTCGATTATTATCTCTGGGTCATTAACTGCTGGTTTATATGAAATTCCTGGAAATATTAGTAGTCAGTTTATCTCGGGATTAATGTTTGCTTTACCACTTGTTAAAGGTGATTCTAAAATTAAAATCATCGGTACTTTAGAATCAAAACAATACATTGATATGACCATCGATACTTTACATCAATTTCAAATTCAAGTCATTGAAAAAGATAATGAATATATTATTAAGGGTTCCCAAACATATCATCCAAGTAATGTTACAATTGAAGGAGATTACTCACAGTTAGCATTCTTTGGTGTTTTAGGAACAATCAGTGGTGAAGTATCTTGTAAAAATATTCCGTTCAATTCCAAACAACCTGACAGGAAAATTATCGATTACATTTTAACTATGGGTGGAAACATCTCCCAAAATGATAATATCCTTATTTTTAAGCAATCGAATACCAAAGGAACTATTATCGATGTAAGCCAATCGCCTGATATTGCACCTATTCTCGCTATTTTAGCCGGATTAAGCGAAGGTCAAACGAGTATTATAAATGCTGGAAGGCTTAAAATGAAAGAATCAAATAGACTTGTTTCTACCTATGAAACATTAATACAATTAGGTGTGCCTGTCGAAATGGGAGACGACTACTTAATTATTCAAGGTGTAAAAGAATTTAGTGGCGGAACGTTTGATTCTTATAACGATCACCGAATTGTGATGTCTGTCGCTATTGCATCAAGTCGTGCAACCCATCCTATCATAATTAAAAATGCGGAAGCAATTAATAAATCATACCCTAATTTCTTTGAGGATTTAGAAAAACTTACCGCAATCATCACCTATATTGAGGAGTGAATCATTTGAAATCATTAGATATAAAATCATCAATTCATAGCTATTCTGTTTACATTGAAAATCATTTGCTTGATCATCTAAAAGAACATTTAGACCAAAATCTTTTTTATGTAATCATTTCTGACGATAATATTCCTTTCGTGTATATTGATAAGGTCAAAAAAGCTTGCGAAAATCATCTTTTAATTTTATTTCCAGAGGGTGAAAAAAGCAAGTCAATTGAAGAGTTTTCTAGGATTGTAAACTTATTGTTAGAAAAAAGCATACGAAAAGATGCTTGTTTAATTGCGCTTGGGGGTGGAGTTACTGGAGACTTGGTTGGATTTATAGCTTCTGTCTACCTAAGAGGTGTTCCTTATATTCAAATTCCTACTACACTATTATCTCAAATCGATTCCAGTGTTGGCGGAAAAGTCGCAATAAATACCGAAAAAGGCAAAAATGTGATTGGAAGTATTTATCCTCCTCAAAAAGTATTAATTGATCCTTCGACTTTAGAAACCTTGTCCGAAAGACAATTTTCAAATGGTATGGGTGAAATGATTAAATACGGAATGATCGCGGATAAAAATTTCTTTGAGCGAATTAAAAGTGAAGATGTTCATAAAAATATTGAATACTTTGTTTTTCATTCACTAGAAATTAAAAAACAATTCATTGAACAAGATGAATTTGATAACGGTTTACGCCAGTCTCTAAATTTTGGGCATACTTTTGGGCATGCAATTGAATCCTATTATAAATATAATAAATATTTACACGGAGAAGCTGTCGCGATTGGTATGGTCATGGTATTATCTAAGGCTGAAGTTAGAAAGCAATTAATTGAAGTCTTAAAAAAATACAATTTACCAACAGATGACAATGTTCATCTAGGCGAATTAAAAGACTATATTAATCGTGATAAGAAAAACCGAAATCAATTATTAAAAATTGTTGATGTTTTAGAAATTGGATCTTGTGTCATCACAAAATCACAATTTCAATTGTAAGGAGGTGTGATATGAATACATTTGGCCAGACATTAAAAATGACATTATTTGGGGAATCTCATGGAGAGGCCTTAGGAATTGTTATTGATGGAATTAAACCTGGATTAGTTATTGATTATGCTAATCTTAACGCCCTGTTAACAAAAAGAAGACCAAAAACCATTTATTCCACTTCTAGAAGCGAGCCTGATGATTACGAAATTATCTCAGGCGTTTTTGAAGGAAAAACAACAGGCGCTCCAATTACTTTTTTAATTCGTAATCAAAATACGATTTCAAAAGATTATGACAGCCTTCGGTACACACCAAGACCTTCCCACGCTGATTATCCTGCATATGTGAAATATCAAGGTTTTAATGATCCAAGAGGTGGAGGTATCTTCTCTGGTAGATTAACTTCCTTAATGATGATTGCTGGTGCTTTATCAAAACAAATACTAAACGAAAAAAATATTTTCATTGGATCGCATATTTTAAGCATCCAAAATACAATAGATGATTCTTTTAATCTAACTGCTGTTTCCAAAGAAACAATTCAAAAACTAGAATCACTTGATTTTCCTGTTTTAAATAATGCAATTGAAGAATCCATGAAAAAAGTCATAATATCTGCTAAAGAAGATGAAAATTCTGTCGGTGGAATTATCGAGTCCGCAATTATCAATCTTCCATGCGGATTAGGGGAACCCTTGGCTTTATCTCTAGAGAGCCATCTTTCGTCCTTGTTGTTTAGTGTTCCTTCAATTAAAGGCGTAGAATTTGGACTCGGTTTTGACATTACTCGTAAAACCGGAAAAGAAGCAAACGATGAATACACCATCGAAAATGGTAAAATTAGAACTTTAACAAACAATAACGGTGGAATTTTAGGCGGAATAACAACGGGGATGCCTGTAATTTTACGTGTAGCTGTAAAGCCAACACCATCAATTGGAAAAGCACAATCAAGTGTTAACTTACTAAAAAATGAAGCTCAAACACTAGAAATTAAAGGCAGACATGATCCGGCAATTGTAAATAGAGTCGTTCATGTCATAAATGCAATTCTTTATTTTGGTATTTTAGATTATATTCTTACTTCTACTAACAAAGATTGGATGAAATAATAATGTATGGATTACTAGGAGCTTCGTTAAAGCACAGCTTTTCCAAAGAAATTCATCAAAACTTTGGAATCCAAAATTACTCATTATTTGAAACAGACAACTTAAAGGATTTTTTTAAAAATATCCCGTTTTTAGGTGTGAATGTAACAATTCCTTATAAAGAATCCGTCATTCCATTTTTAGATATTCTAGATGATTCAGCAAAAAGAATTGGCTGTGTCAACACAATCGTTCGTCGTAACAAACAATTGATTGGGTACAACACAGATTACTATGGACTTAAAAGTTTGCTAATTTTTCATCATATATCAATTGAAAACAAAAAAGTGTTAATCATTGGTAACGGTGGGGCCGCAAAAACATGTAATGTCCTGTTTCACGACTTAGACGCAAGGATTGTAACTAAAATCTGCCGCAATCCCAAAGAAGATTTCGAGATTCCTTTCAAATTAATTGACACAGTTGTTGATTATGATATAATCGTAAATACTACACCAATTGGTATGTACCCCAATAATGATGATAATATGTTGTTTGATTTAGGTTTATTTTCAAACTGCAAAACAGTAATTGACTTGATATATAATCCTATTCAAACAAAATTGCTCCTTGAAGCAAAATCAAGAAATATTCAAGCAGTAAATGGTTTATACATGCTTGTCATGCAAGCAAAAAAAAGTGATGAACTATTTCTGCTTAAAGAAATTTCTATTCCTTTTGCGAACAAGGTATATGAATCAATAAAATTACAAATGATAAATATTGTTTTTATCGGATTACCACTAAGTGGAAAATCAAAATATGCAAGATTAATTGCTCAAAAATATGAAAAAGATTTAATAGATACAGATGAATCAATTGAAACATTAACCAATAAAAAAATTTCTGAAATTTTTGAAGGTGAAGGCGAAAAAGCATTTCGAATTCACGAAAATGATTATGTTGATGCTATCTATAAATCTCATGGAGTGGTCATATCTACCGGTGGTGGAATGGTTTTAAATCATGAACTAATGATGAAATTAAAGCAAAACGGTTATTTCATTTATTTAGATAAAGATCCAATAAAAATTGCAGAACTTTCAATTCATAATCGCCCACTTATTAAACAATCAAAGGATATTATCCAGTTGGATTTAGTGAGACGCCCGCTATATAAAAAATATCAAGACACAATCATTGAAATATCAAAAGATACAGATTTTCATATTCGAGAAATAGAGGCCAAATTGAATGAATATATTAGTCATTAATGGACCAAATTTAAATGTTTTAGGGGTCAGAGAACCTGAAATATATGGAAAAGAGTCTTACTCTGATCTTGTTAATTTCATTCTAGACTATGGCGCTAGCAATCATCTTTACATCGAAGTCTATCAAACAAATCACGAAGGTGAAATCATAGATATCCTTCAAGAGAAAATGGATGCTTTTCATAGACTAGTAATAAATCCAGGCGCTTTTACCCATTATTCATATGCAATATATGATGCAATAAAGGGATGTAGTTACGATGCTGTTGAAGTTCACATCTCAGACATTAACAAAAGAGAACCATTTAGACAAATCTCCGTGATTAAAGATGCTTGCATTGCTCAAATTTCCGGAAAAGGGTTTAACGGGTATATAGAAGCTATCGATATTTTACGGAAGGGAAAATAGAATATTATGATTATTAAATTCAAAGAGGGTACAAAAATAGTTCAAATTGATGAGCTAAGAAATTTTTTAAAAGGTCAAGGATTTGACATCCATGAAAGTATTGGTAGCACAATCACTATATTTGGTGTTGTGGGAGATACTACAAAACTAGATCCACAAAGTTTTTATGCTTTTGACTTTGTTGATAGCGTATTAAGAGTTCAAGAACCATTTAAGAAAGTAAATAGAAAATTTCAACCAATTGACACTGTAGTTGATGTTGGAGGAGTTCTGATTGGCGGAAAAAATATCGTCATTATGGGTGGACCCTGTGCTGTAGAAAGCGAAGAACAAATGGATATTATCACTCCACTTGTAAAAGCTGCTGGAGCGTCCATTCTAAGAGCTGGAGCTTATAAACCAAGAACAAGCCCATATTCATTCCAAGGATTAGGAATTCCCGGATTAGACATTTTGCGAAGAATGAAAGAAAAATACAATATTCCTATCGTAAGCGAAGTAATGAGTATCGAAGATGTCCCATTATTTGTTGAAAACGTCGATTTAATTCAGGTCGGTGCAAGAAATATGCAAAACTTCTCATTATTAAAAGAATTAGGAAAAACAACCAAGCCAATTTTATTAAAAAGAGGTTTAGCGAATACAATTGAAGAATGGTTAATGTCAGCTGAATATATTATGGCTGGTGGAAATCCAAATGTAATTTTGTGTGAAAGAGGAATTAGAACTTATGAAACTGCAACAAGAAATACACTAGATATCAGTGCAGTTGCCGTTGTAAAAAAACTAACTCATTTACCTATAATCATTGATCCTTCTCACGCTGCAGGTAGATGGGAATATATTGAATCCTTATCAAAAGCAGCTGTTGCTGCTGGTGCAGATGGATTGATTATTGAAGTACATCATGAACCAGAAAAGGCATTAAGTGATGGCCAACAATCATTAAAACCTGAACGTTTTGCAGAATTAGTCCAAAAATGCCAAAAAATTGCCGTTGCAGTTGATAGAACTTTAGAATAACAAAATTAAAAACAGTGTATTTTTCACTGTTTTTTTTATTTTTAATTTTTTTTTAAAAATACTATGATATAATAAATATATTAATTTTCACTCATAGGAGGCAATATGGTAGATATAATAGAACAAAAAAGCTTTGATTTAATGACTGAAGAAAAAGTACTCGTCTTGACTAATAATTTAAACAATTCCATCGTTAATAACATCAATCAGTTATTAAATGGTGTTATTAAAGCCAATCAGTTAGAAGAAATTGTTACGATTTATACTTTAGGAAAATTACCAGCAGACAAAATCGTTGTTATTAATCATAAAACGTTATTATCTCGCGACAAATGTAAAGATTTATTCAAAAAAATAGCCGAAATAAAATCTGATTCATGTGTTTTGCTCGATACTTTTGAATCTGAAAATCAAGATCAATTGTATTACGATTTAACTGAAACAATTCTTTCTAAAAATTATACTTTCCAACTATTTAAATCAAAAAAAGACCATAAAGATCGAAATTTCTTTTTTTATGGTACTTCTGACAGTTATTCAGTAATAAAAAAAGCTTATATTTGCGCTAAAGCACAAAATATAGCAAAAGACTTAACAAACACACCTTATAATTACTTAAATGCAGAAAAGCTAGCTAATGAGGTACTTAAATTAAAGCAATATCCTCAAATTAAAGTTCAATTATTCGGAAAATCAGAAATTGAAGAAATGAACATGGGACTTTTCTTAGGTGTAAACAAAGGCAGCTTAGATGAACCAAAATTAATATATATAACCTATCAAGGAAAAGATAATTTTGATAATCCTACTGCTTTAATTGGTAAAGGTGTTATGTATGACACCGGAGGTTATTCATTAAAAACACCTGTATCAATGCCAGGAATGAAAGTGGATATGGCTGGTGCAGCATCCGTAATTGCAGCTATTGAAGCAATCGCTCAACTAGAACTCAAAGTGAACGTTATGGGTATTGTAGCTGCGACTGATAATCGTATTGGTCAACATGCAATTGTCCCTGATGACATCTTAACTAGCGCAAAAGGATTAACTGTTGAAATCATCTCAACAGATGCCGAAGGAAGACTGACGTTAGCAGATGCAATTTGGTTTGCTCAACAAAAAAACGCAAAAGAAATTATTGATATTGCCACACTAACTGGAGCGATTGTCTCTGCACTAGGTGATGAATTCACAGGTGCTTTTACAAACTCAAAACCTTTCTTAAAAGAGTTTATGGATGCTAGTGTTATTGCAGATGAATGTATTTGGGAAATGCCTATTTCTAGTGGTTATCATAAAGAATTGAAGAGCGATTTTGCTGATTTAAAGAACAAAGGTGGAAAGAATGCTGGCGCTAGTATTGCTGCAGCGTTTCTTGAAGAATTTGTTGAAAAAGATACTTCATGGATTCATCTTGATATTGCTGCCACATCTGTTTCAAATAATAACGCTTCAGGTGTTATGGTAAAATCATTTGTAGAATTTTTCTATCAAAGAAGCAAATAAACATCTTATATAACATTAAAAAAGTACTCTTTCAAAGAGTACTTTTTTTGTATCTAAATATATTTTTTTAAGATTTTCACTAGTCTTGGAATCTCAGATAATTTTAATGAACTGATTGCAATCCGGATTAAATTTCCCATCGGAATGACAAATACATGTTCCTTCACTAAGTCTTTAAATATATTTTTATTATTAGTAATGATACTAATAAAGAATCCTCCACAATATGGTAAAATTTCTAAATCATTTTTTTCTGACTCGTTCAAAAATAGTAAAGCACGATCTTTTAAAAGTTTTCTTGCGACATTTATTTCGTCTACAAATTGTTGCCTATAAATTGGCTCAGAGAAGATTTTTCCTATAACACTCATTGCGGGTTCACTTACACTAGAAAACCTTGCTCGTACAGAATAATCACCGACACGGATGAAATGATTGAGGATATCTTGGTTTTTAGATAATCCGATTTGTGCTCCAATTCTAAATCCATACATTGAGAATGTTTTTGACCCAGAAAAAACAACAACTGCCAAAATGTTTTCATGAAGGTCTGTATATGTAATAAAATTATCTCTTGAAAACTCTGTCGATTTCATTTGATAATCAATATATGCTATATCTTGAATAAGAATAACAGGAATATTTCTGCTTGCAACATCATTTAAAACAGAAATTACTAGCTGCCAATCCTCTTTTGTCATACATAGACCAGTAGGATTATTACATGGGTCATTTAAAAGTACACAAAGCCTGTTTTGTTTCTTTGCAAGTTCAAAAGCTTGTTCTTTAAAATCAATCTGGTTGAAGCGATTCATATCATCGTACATTAAAAATGTTTTTAATTCGATATTAGCTTCATATGCAAAATTTTCATAAGGCGTCCAATAATGATTTGGAATTAATACTTTTTGCCCAAAATCATTGAAGTTAAAGAATGTATTACTAATTGCTCCGCTTCCTCCAGTAGTTGGAATGACACAATATTTAAATTGTTCTCTCATTTTTTTAGCGAGAGGTCCAAAAACCCAATCAAATACCCCTTCTGTAAAAGCCTTTGTTCCACGAACAGGAGCATATTGATACATCTCAGGATCACTTAAATGATGAAGCAAATCATCCACAACACTAAATTTAAAAATATTTCCTTCTTCATGATGCAACATTCCAACGGTTCCATCGATAACGTCTGTATATTGCTTTTTTAATGCCTTTGCATCTTGTGAAATTTGTAGAATATTCGATTCTAATTGTTTGTCTCTTGCATGCTTACCTACGATATGATCTAACATAATTCACACTCTTTTCTAAAAATTTATTTTTTATTCAAAGTATCTTTTTAAACTTACTGTTTGTTTACGATCAGGTCCTACTGAAAAAATAGTTACCTTGACTCCCGTAAATTCTTCAATGGCAAACAAGTAATTTTGACAATTTTTTGGCAATTCTTCAAAACTTGTCACATTACTAATATCTTCACTCCATCCAGGATAAGTACTGTATATTGGTTTGCATCTTAAAAAATCACGATAATTTCCTGGAACATTATGAATAATTCTTCCATCAAGTTCATAACTTATACATATTTTAATTTGTTTAAGCCCTGACAGCACATCTAATAACATAATGCTTAGTCCTGTAATTCCATTGATTCTTCTAGCGTGTCTTAGGATAACTGTATCAAGCCACCCAATTCGACGAGGTCTACCTGTGGTTGTTCCATATTCATGTCCTACTTCTCGTATTAAAGCGGATATTTCATCCTCAAACTCCGTTGGAAATGCTCCTCCACCAACTCTTGTTGTATATGCTTTTGTAATTCCAATAACTTCGCTTATTGCTTGAGGTGCAATTCCAGATGCAAGTGGAACGGATGCTGCTGTTGGTGAACTACTTGTTACAAATGGATATGTTCCATGTTCTATACAAAGCATTGTTCCCTGAGCACCTTCAAATAAGATTTTTTGATGATAATCAAGCGCGTCCTGTAATAATAATGATGTATCAGTAATGTATGATTTCAATTTTAAGCCATACTCAAAATATTCATCTGCAATTAAGTCTGCATTAAAAGTTTCTCTATTAAATGTTTTTAAAACAGGATTTATATAATTAAGTGCCATTTTAATAGATTCTAGTAAAGATTCTTTATATAATAAATCACCAATTCTAATACCAAATCTCGATGCTTTATCTGTATATGCAGGTCCAATTCCTTTTTTTGTTGTACCAACTGCTTGATCTCCCTTCAAGGACTCCATCAAGTCATCAAGTTCAAGATGATATGGCATAACCACTTGCGCCCGATCAGAGATATACAACTGGTAATTAGTAATTCCTCTGCTTTCTAAAATTGAAATTTCTTCAAATAGTGCTTTGGGATAAATAACCATTCCATTGGCCATAACATTTTTAATGTTTGGATTAAAAATACCAGAAGGTATTAAATGAAGTGCAAACTTTTGTTTGTCGATTTGAATGGTATGTCCGGCGTTATTGCCACCTTGGCTTCTGACTACTACATCTGCTTTCCTAGCTAGAAAGTCAGTAATCTTACCTTTTCCCTCATCACCCCACTGTGTACCAACGACAACAATTGTATGATCCAAATTTGCCAGCTCCCTTCAAAACATATTAATTATATCATAGGTGACTCTTATTGAAAAGACACGAAGTGATGAAAGCAAAAAAGACCTTTTTTCATCAGTCTTTTTTGTTGTTTTTATAAAAAATATTTCAATTTTATTTCTTTGATATGATATCTCGAGCAATCCAAACACCGTTTGCGCCAGCTTGTGCTAATCCTCGTGTAATTCCTGCACCATCTCCACCAAAATATAACCCTTGAACTTTTGATTCAAATTGATCATTAACTTCAGGGCGAGATGAATAGAATTTTGCTTCAACGCCATAAAGAAGTGTATGTTCAGAAGCAACACCTGGACTTACATGGTCTAAGGCTTCTATCATTTCCATTAAAGATTTCATTGTCTTATATGGTAAAACTAATCCTAAATCACCTGGAACAGCTTCTTTTAATGTAGGTGAAACAAAACCTTCTTTAATTCGTTTTTCCGTTGAACGTCTTCCTTTTTTTAAATCTCCATATCTTTGGACAATAACAGCTCCATTACTAAGCATATTTGCTAGTTTAGAAACAGAATGAGCAAATTCATTCGGTTGGTTAAATGGTTCCGTAAAGTTGTGACTGACGAGAAGTGCAAAATTAGTGTTTTTAGATCCAAGTTTGGAATCTGCATAAGCATGTCCGTTTGCTAGAACTGTTCCACTATGATTTTCAATAACGACATGTCCAGAAGGGTTAGAACAGAACGTTCTTACTTGAGAACCACTACTTGTACGGAAAATAAATTTACCTTCATACAAATTAGTATTTATTTCTTCCATAATTTCGTTGTTTGTTTCAACTCTAACGCCAATATCAACATGATTTGCTGTAAGTGGAATTTTGTGAGTTGCGCAGATATTTGCTAACCATGTAGAACCATCTCTACCTGGAGTAACTACAACATATTTACTGCCAATCTCATCCCCATTTTCTAGTAAAACTCCTTTTACAATTCCTTCTTCTACAAAAATATCGTTCACTTCAGTTTTATAAATCATATCGATTCTTGAATTTAAGTGTTCAAATATATTTTTTAAAATTTGCAAGTTAATTTCTGTTCCTAAATGACGAACTTGGCCTCTTAATAGTTTTAAACCAACAGCCAAGCCTCTTCGCTCTATATCTTTCACTTTTTCAGTTGTAGGATCAGTTATTTCTAAAGGAGCACCAAATTCAAGGTTAATACTATCGACATAATGAATCAATTCTTCTAAAGTATCAGAATCAAGATATTCATCCATCCATCCGCCATATTCGCTTGTAATATTAAATTTGCCATCAGAATAAGCACCAGCCCCTCCAAATCCATTCGTAATAGAACATTGTGGGAGACAACCAATAAAACCGTTTTTTTGAACGGGACATTTAATTATTTTTTTTTCAAGGATAGGACAACGACGATGATAAATATCATTTCCTTTATCCACTAATAATACTTTCATTTCAGGATTTTTTTTAGATAATTCAAAAGCGCACATTGTTCCTGCAGGTCCAGCACCAACAATGACAACATCATAATACTTTTTCATAAGAAATCCCCCTTTGAAACCGATAAGATAATATCACTAAATATTTAAAAATGCAATAAACCATCAAATTAAAAATGGAGTTAAAAAAACTCCATTTTATATTGATATACTAATTTATTCGGTTCTAACAGGAAGTATTAATTGAATTAAACCTAAATCGTCATCACCCTCAATAACAAATGGACGAATTTCACCGGTAAATTTGACATAAACTTCATCAGAATTGAAAGTTTTTAATGCATCCATGAAATATCTTGAACTAAAGGCAATTTTGATTGGAATACCAATTGCTTTTTCAATTGGATAAACTTCTTCAGTAACTTTTCCTATTTCTGGAGAATTTGATGTTATTTCTACAAGATTATCATTTCTTAAATGCAATTTAACAATACTTGTCGATCCATCTTTTTGAGATAATAAAGATGCTCTATCTATTGCCACAAATAAATCATCTTTCTTAAATTTAATAATAATTGGAAATTCAACAGGAATTAATCTAGACGTTTCAGGAAAATTTCCATCTAAAAGACGAGATTGGAATAAAACATTACCATATTCAAATAAAATTGATTTATGATCTAGATGAACTAAAATTTCATCTAAATTTAATTCAAGAATTTTTGATAATTCATCTAAGCTTTTTCCTGGAATAACGACGTTCATATTTTCAAAATTCTTAGGAATATCAATCATTTTTTGACTTAATCTAAATGAGTCAGTCGCAATCGCAACTAATTTTTCACCTTCAACGCGAATATTCACACCAGTTAATATTGGGCGATTTTCAATTGCAGAAGTTGCAAAAGTTGTTTGACGTATAATTGCTCTCATTACTTTTGAATCTAGCTTAATTGGAGTATCGTTCATCACGAAGTCTAATTCAGGATAATCTTCTACATTAAGAAGATTTAGTGTAACATCACTATTTCCTGCTTCAATTCGAAGGATATTATTTTCAGAAGTAGTTAATTTAGTTTTTTCACCACTTAACTTACGAATAATATCTACAAAGAACTTACCAGGAATTAAAACTTCACCGGCTTCTAAGACTTCTAAACTTTCATCTTTAATCGATAACTTAATCGAGATATCTGAATTAGAAGTAACCATTATGATTTCTTTTGAATAAACTTCTAATTTTATACCTTGTAAATAAGGAGCAGGTGTTCTTGTGGATAAAGCTTTTTGTGCAATAAGCAAGTTATTGAGAAGCACTTCCGTTAAAATTGTAAAATTCATAAACGACCTCCTGTTTTATTGATTTAAATCTTTTAGTTTTTAATTATTATTGTTATTAGTGGTGTTGAAAAGTGGTAAAACTTTCCAATGAAACTAGTTATATTATACCACATTTCGCGCTAATAGTATACTTAATTTAGTGTTGATATGTTACTTTATGAGGCTTTTTTTCCACATTTAACTAACAATTTTTCAATATCATTTTTTTTCTCTTTATCGGTTTCTAAATCATTTGATATTTGTTCAATACTATATATAACAGTAGAGTGATCACGACCATTAAATATTTGTCCGATTTTTTTATAAGTAAGGTCATATAATTCCTTTAAAATGTACATAGCTACTTGTCTCGGAAATACATATTGTTTCTTTCTTTTACTAGACAACAAATCACTAGTTGTAATATTGTAGTATGAACTTACAATATCTAGAACATTATTGTAATTACTTTTTTCAATAGAATAATTAGAAATATTTTTGGAATTAACTAAAGTTTTTAGAGCATCCTCTGCATTCGCAATTGTAAACTTATAATCAAATGCAGTACAATAAAATAATACTCGTTTTAGTGCGCCTTCTAGTTCTCTAACGTTATTTTCAAATATGCTTGCTATGTACTCAAGAATTTCATTTGGAATCAAATCAGGGTCTGCAGTTTCAGCATGTAACTTCTTTTTTAAAATAAGGATTCGGTGCTCTAAATTTGGACGATTAATGTCTACTGATAACCCCCATTCAAAACGAGAAGTTAATCTAGACATAATATCATATAATTCAGAAGCAGGTCTATCAGATGTAATTACAATTTGTTTATTACTTTCTTTTAATTTTTCAAAAATTTTAAAAAATTCAAGTTGTGACTGAGTTTTTCCTGATAAAAATTGAATGTCATCGACTAATAAAATATCAACATTCTCATACTTTTTTGAGAACTCATCGAAGGTTTTTCTTTGAGCAGCTTTGGCATAATCCTCAATAAATTGATCGGTTTTTGCGTATAAAACCTTTTTATTTATATCGTTTTCTAAAATATAATTACCAACGCATTGCATTAGATGAGTTTTTCCTAAACCAACATCTCCAAATATATATAGAGGGTTCGCAAATACTCCAGGTTGATCTGCAACTTTCATCGCACTGGTATAGGCTAATCGGTTACTGAGACCAACAACAAAATTTTCAAAAGTATAGATATTATTAAGCCCAGTTTTATATTTGTTTCCCAAATCTTTTTCGGGTGTGTTTATTTCATATGAAGCAGCTTTTGCGAGTTCTTCAGCAGCTTGTTCTTTGGTTATAATTTTAAACATGTATTTATCGGTTGTATATTCATTAAGCATTCCATTTAATCTATTTAAATAGAATGATTCGATTTTGCTTTTAATAAAAGAATTGGGCGCAATCAAATAAACTGAATTATTTACAACCTTAAAAATGTTGCTAATATTCGCAAAATGTTCGTTATATACATCCTCTTCGAGGTTAATTTGTAACTGGTTTTTAATTTTGTTCCAAATGTTTTCAAATTGATCCATATGAGTACCCCGATATCTTATTACTAAATATATCACATATCACAAAAAAAACATCAATCATTTCTCCACAAAAAATGTGGAAAACTTTTATTTTTATTTTCTATATAAACACAGCAATGTGGAAAACAAACGACTAAACAGCGCGATTAAATATAGTTTTCCACATTATGTGAAAATAGGCTTTTCAACACATTTGTGGAGGAGTAATAAATCGCTTTTTGTTCCCAAAACTTAGCCGTTTTGAATTGTGGAAAAAATTACAAAAAAATCCCCTTTTCAAACAAAAAATGTTGACATAATATTTAAAATCACTTATAATGATGTAGCATGGTTTTTGGATAATATTGTTAGGAGGTGTTGAGGATGTCTAGAACATATCAACCAAGTAAAATCAAAAGAGCACGTACGCATGGATTCAGAGCAAGAATGGAAACAGCGAACGGACGTAAAGTATTAGCAAGAAGAAGAGCAAGAGGACGCAAGTCATTAACTGTATCCGACCGTTAAAAACAAAATAAAATCACACCTATATATATATTCGTACTTGTAATCACCGGAGTAATATATCTTTGGTGGTTTTTTGTTTTTTTAAGGAGGAAAATTCTTGAAAAAAGCTTATCATGTAAAAAAAAGCGCTGAAATTGAAGCTATAATGAAAAATAAGTCCAGCTTCAGCGATGGTTATTTTGTTTTATACAAAATGGACCATTTAGGGTTGGATCATTTTCGTTATGCTATTAGTGTTCCAAAAAAGTATGGAACTGCAGTAAAAAGGAACCTAATGAAAAGAAGGATTCGCGAAATTATTAAAGTAAATGCCTTTAATGATAATATTGATTTTTTTATTATAACTAAAGTAAAAACGAAGGATTTTTCTTTCGAAGAGATTAAAATTGCATTAGAAAAATTATTCGCTCGCGCGAAAATATTAAAAGGGTAGGGAAAAATGAAAAAAAATAAAATTGTATCACTCTTTTTAATGTTATTACTTGTATTCACATTATCATCTTGTGGTACAAAAACCGGTGTAGTAAGTTACAGTAACTATACAGCAATTGTTGTTGAAGCTGAAGGTGTTGATCAAGCTACTGTAACAGGCTATTTTGCTGTTTTAACTTCTTTAGGTACCCCAGATGACTTATCTACATATGATACTACTTCTGGTGATGGATACCTAGACTGGACGTCTGAAGATTATAGTGTCCATATTACATTCGTTGCAACTTATGCAACAGAAAAAACACAAACTGGGTTATATGCATCAGTATATCAATCACCTATTGGTGTTAAAACAGGCGTATGGGAATGGATTATTGTTCAAATTGGTACGTTCACATTCCACGCTAGTAACTTATTTGGATTACTTGGAGATACATACTACTATTGGATTGGATTGTTATTAATGACATTAGTCATTAGAACAATTGCTTGGCCAGTTTATGCGAAAAGCAACGATTTAACAATAAAGATGCAAATGGCACAACCTGAACTTGATAAATTAAAAGAAAAATATGCTGGGAAAAACGATCAAGCTTCTCAACAAAGAATGCAAATGGAAACAATGGATGTTTATAAACGATATAAGATCAACTTCTTAGGTTGTTTGATGCCAGTATTACAAATGCCGATTTTTATTGCGATGTATCAAGTTGTTCAACGTTTTCCTTTAACCGATACTGCAGTTTTTGGAAACGGTGCTGTTGTACTTAATACAAATTTCTTATGGACAACACTTGGAAATACATTTTCATTCTCTAGTTTTGATATGACAGCCTTTCTTTCGAACCTTCCACTTGCAATTATCGTAGGTGTTACGATGTTCTTAAGCCAATGGTTGCTACAAAAAAGACAAAAGAAAAATCAAAAACGTGTTCGTTATCAAGATCCAAAAGCGCAACAAAGTCAAAAAACAATGCAATACTTTATGTATTTTATGGTATTGATGATGGCTTATATCGCACTTGGTAATGCAGGTATCGCTTTCTACTGGATTATTGGTAACTCTTATCAATTATTACAAAGTTACATTTCACATCGTCAATCTGGACAACGTGAAGAACAGCTTCGCAAGCAATTTTAGTAGGGGGAAACAAGATGAAATCAATTCGATTTGAAGCAAAAGCAATGAATGATGCAACATTAAAATATGCTGCGAATGAATTACGCGTGAATAAAGATTTTATTGATTTGACAGTTGTTGAAGAAAAGAAAAGCATTTTAGGGTTAAATAAAACATATATCGTTGAAGCAGTAGTTAATTTTGATGTGATTAAGGATTCAATAGCTTACTTACAAACGATCCTTGTAGATATGGAAATTGAGGCAATTGTTGAGGCAAAACCGGGTGAAGAAAAACAAATCACGTTCCTCATTGACGCCAATGAAAATCCAATCTTAATTGGAAAAAATGGAAAAACTTTGGATGCTGTTCAAGTCCTTATTAAGAATTATATTAATTTATTTACTGACGAGTACTATATGGTACTAGTTGATGTTGGCGGATATAAAGCTCAAAGAAAAAAACAGCTTGAAATATTAGCCACAAAAACAGCGAAAGATGTCGCTAGAACAAGAATTTCTGTTAGACTTGGCAAAATGAACGCTTATGAAAGAAGAGTCATTCATACAAAACTTGCTGATTGGCGAGATGTTCAAACAGAATCAGAAGGCGAAGAGCCTAATCGGTTTGTTGTGATAAAACCAACACACAAATAATATGGCGCGCTTAGTAGTTGGACTCGGTAATCCGGGGAAGGCATACGAGAAGTCTAAACACAATATTGGCTTTATCTGTCTCGATCAATATGCCAAGCATAAAAAATTGAAATTCAAAAAAGAACCTAAGTTTCAAGCAGAGGTTTTGATTAATGAACATGATTTATTAATTAAACCGAAAACATATATGAATCTTTCGGGAAGTGCAGTAAAAGCAATTGTGGATTATTATAAAATTTCGATTGATGAAATTTTAGTAATTTCTGACGATATGGATCTTCCTTTCGCAAAAGTTAGATTAAGAGAACAAGGTAGTGCTGGCGGACATAATGGATTAAAATCTATTATCTCATCACTTGGAACGAGTGAATTTAAAAGATGTAGAATTGGGATAGATCGCAATGAAGCAATTGATCCCAAAGAACATGTTTTAAGTGATTTCTCAAAAGTGGAAATGAAAAAATTAACGGATCTCACAATTTCAATTTCTTCACTAATTGATGATTTCTTAACTAATGTGCCTTTTCCAGTAATTATGAATAAATATAATATTCTATAAATAAAACCGCTAAAATTAGCGGTTTTATTTATTATATAGAATTTTAAATGAATACGGAATCAGTGTAACTTCTTTTCCTAATAATTGTTTTTTGTTTTCAAATAAGTCCAATACATTTTTTTTTCGAATAACTGCAGGAACCTTTTCATCAACTGTATAATTATTATTATTTATAAAAACAGTCATATGGTCTTTTTGATATATTAAGACATTATTATCGGCTTTATGCCAAAATAATTCAACACTTGAAAAGTCAGGATATTCTTTTCTTAATTCAATCATTTTTTTAAAGAATGAATATAACGCTTTATCTTGTAGGGTGTCATTCCATATCATACATCTTCTAGAGTCGGGGTCTTCTTTTCCTTCTAGACCAATTTCATCACCATAATAAATTGCCGGTGCACCAGGAAATGTAAAAATAAACAAGTAACACAATTTAACAATTTCAGTGTTATTTTCAACTCTTGTTTTGATTCTCATTGTGTCGTGAGAATCAACTAGGTTAAACATATTTATCGATACCGTTTTTGGATATTGTAGTAATAGTTTATTAATTTTATACATGAAACTTGGTGCAGATAATTTTTGTGAAATCTTCTTAATTCCAAAAAATTGCCAAATTGGATATGCAATCTCATAATTCATTACAGCATCAAACTGATCTCCTCTTAACCATGGAGTTGAGTCATCCCAATTTTCACCTAAAATATAAACATCTTCTTTGATGCTTCTTACTCGTTCTTTAAACTTTCGCCAAAACGCATGACTTACTTCATTAGATACATCAAGTCTCCATCCATCGATGTCATATTTTTCTACCCAGTAAGCAGCTACATTTAGTAAATACTCTTCCATGATAGGGGCACTTGTGTTTAATTTTGGCATATGTGGAGTAAAACCAAAAGCACGATATTTTGGCTTCAAATTATGATGTTTAGGCCTTCCATTTTCATCTAACTCAAAGTCAATAAAATCTTCATCTTCGATAAAAAAGCAATTCCAATATTTAGAGTTTTTCTTGTTTTTGATTACATCTTGGAAGAATGGATGCTTAAAGCCACAATGGTTGAATACGGCATCGAGCATTACTTTAATCCCAGACGCATGACACGAATCTACTAGCAGTTTAAAATCATCATTTGTCCCAAAGGTTGGGTCTATTTGAAAATAGTCTTCCGTATCGTATTTATGTGCAGAATATGCCTTAAAGATTGGGGTAAAATAGATTCCTGTAATTCCTAATTCTTTTAGATAAGGAATTTTTTCTTTTACACCCAGTAAATCTCCACCAAAGAACATATGGTTTGATATGCCTTCTGTTACAGATCCAAAAGGAAGGAAGTTTCCTTGTCTGTTTTCACTTTTATTGAATCTCTCTGGAAAAATTTGGTACCAAATCATATTTTTAGACCATTTAGGTGAATCTATTAAATCTTCTTTATTTATGTATGGAAAGTTAAAATATCCAAATAAATCAAATAATATCGTTTCATCCTTAACCAAATCTATTTCCACTAAATTTCTGCACCCATAAAAATAGACATTAAGTTTGTCATAGATTAAAAATGCATATTTTGATCTTTTACTAGGAATGGTTACGTCAATTGTATAATAATCAAATAATTCTGTATAATATGTTTTTCTCATCTCTTTATGAGGAAAAAGTTTTCCGCCCCAATGATAAACATTGTTTTCCATATACCATTCAAATGGATCTCCGATAATTAGTTTTACCATAGAAACATCATTTTTAGCTGTTTGTAATGTAATGGATAATGTATTTTCATCTAAAGCATATGCCATTTGGCTTTTTGGTAAGTGATTTATAGCTTCTAAAATCATTCTTTTACTCCTTTAATATTCCGTTGTATATATTGTACTACGTTTTATTTCAATTATCAATCATTTAAATAAAAGAATGATACTGGAATAGCTTACATCTTGTAATTCGTATATTTATTTGGAGATAATGAAATATTTATTGTATAATAGGGCAGTAACTGAAATTTCTATTATTTCATTAATCGAGGTGATCTACATTTGAACAATTTTGAAAGAAGAATTCGCTCTTTTTCAATAGATATGTCATTTGCGACTATTTTATTTATATTGCTTGCGGTTTCATTTAATACAATGGGAATTCAAGATAACCAATTAAAATTATTTTTATCCGCGACAATTGCATATTTTGGCGTACTCATTGTCCCTAATTTTTTTTCTAGAGGACAATCATTTGGAAAAAGAACTCAAAAAATGAAAGTTGTATATAATGATTCTGAGAAGGTACCTTCCCTAATTATGTTAATTTTACGCGAAATTGTGAAAGGACTTTTGTTGCTATCAACATTTGGATTCTACCTTGTCGTATGTGGAATTATGGTTAATTCTAGAAAAGATGGCAGAGGAATTCACGATTTAATATTTAAAACAAAAGTCATTTGTATTACCAAATATGTTTCAGACAAAGAAGAAGGATATGTTTTAGGACAAGGCGAGTCAGTTAAAAAACATTTAGAGGGATCCTCTTATGACTAAAAAACTCAGTTTTATTTTTCTGTTTGTTTTACTTGGATTTTTATTTGTTGCTTGTACACCGAAAACAGTGGATTTAAGTATAGCAAATCCAAAAAGCGATGTATATTATGAACTATTTGTTCGTAGTTTTGCAGATAGTGATGGCAATGGAATTGGTGATTTTAATGGGATTACTGAAAAACTATCATATTTTCAAGAAATAGGTGTTACTGGTTTGTGGTTAATGCCAATACAACCTGCCGGAAGTTATCATGGCTATGATGTAATGGATTATTATGATGTTAATGCTGATTATGGGACAATGGCTGATTTTGAAAACCTAGTAAGTACTGCAGATTCCATGGGAATCAGAATCATGCTTGATATGGTATTTAATCATACATCTAATCAACATCCTTGGTTTATAGCCGCTTTAAATGGCGACGAAAAATACCAAGACTATTATGATTTTATTAATTTTACGACGAATACATCTAAATTATTAGGCAGTTGGGGACAAACAATTTGGCACACTTCCAATAATCTTAAATATTGCGGATATTTTTCTTATACAATGCCAGATTTAAATTTCTATAGTGAAGCCGTTAAAGCAGAAATATTAAATATCACTAAATTTTGGATTGATAAAGGTGTTGGTGGGTTTAGACTAGATGCCGTGCATCATTATTTTGGAGAAAATGAATACATTAATGTTCAAACATCATATTTTGATAATATTGCATATTTAACCAATTACCAAAAAGCGGTTGAAGAGTATTCTCCTGATTTTTACATTACAGGAGAAGTTTATATTGAAGATTTATATCAAGTAGTTGGAAATTATTTTTCCAGTGTTGATTCTCCTATTGATTTTCCGGTAGCGACGAAAATCAGAACCGCAGTCGACAGTACATCTAATAGGACATATGTTTCTTCACTTGAAACAATTTATGATTATTATCGCCGCGTTAATTCTGATTTTATTAGTGCTCCCTTTATTGTTAACCACGATATGGATCGTTTAGCGTCTAATGTTTCTGGAAATATCGCTACTTTAAAATTATCATCGGAGATGCTTTTGACATTACCTGGTAACCCTATTATTTACTATGGAGAAGAGATAGGAATGTTTGGATATAAAGCTTCAGGTCCTGATATTTGGGACGAAACAAGAAGACTTCCTTTACTTTGGGGAGATGAATATACTACAGATTGGCTTGTTAGTTCGAACTTAGCTCTATCTAATTTGAATCTACAAAATGAAGCGGTTGTAAATGTAAACAATCAGCTTTTAGATAGCGATTCGCTGTTATCAACCTATTCGGCAATGATTCATTTGCGCGAAAACAATATTGCCTTAATGTATGGGAATTCATTTACTGCTTATGAAGAGAATACATCCGCTTTACAAGGTTTTTATCGTGAATATCAATATGATAATGAACATCAAAAGATATTGGTTTTACATAACTTTTCAGATGTGGAAATTGATATGATTACGTATAATGGAAATATTATCTATGCTAGTTCAGCAACTGATTTGTCCACTGTAACAAGTATTCCTGCAAGAGGAACAGTTGTGATTGATATCACTATAGGTGATAAAGATGCTTAAACTATTTGTTGGTGGATTTACACCTAGAGGTATATTTTCACAAAGGGATGTCTCTTTAAAAAAAGTTATTTTATATTTTATTTTTCTTGTTTTTGTTATTTCTTTTCCGTTAAACCTTCAAATTACACAATCTGGAGGCTGGGATTTATATAATTTTACAGCGGGAATTCAATCAAATAATCCGAGCTGGTTGCCATCACAATTGCCAGATGATATTGAGATTAGTAGCGCTGGAATGACATTCACAAGCATCGAAGTCTCCACTTTTCAAACAACGAATGTAAATGATGAGATTTTGTACATTGTATTTGCGCCTAGTACGTATTATGTTTATACTACATCTTTGGTATTTGAAGAACATTCGATTGTTTATTACAACGAGTTAGGGAATAAAGTGTTTAGTGTTGGATATAACAATATCAAAACACCAGTATATTTCAGCAATTTGAAATTAATGACAGATTCTGAAGCAATCGATTCATTTACAAGAATGATTAATGAGGCATTTAGTCCATATGCAGTATTTAAATCGATTTTTTTATATACCATAATCACATTCATGATGAACATTGTATTAGTCGTTGTTCTTAGTGCTATTTTTATCTTTATCAGAGTGAGATATCAAAAAGTAACAACTTTCTCGCAAAACATTAGAATTATTATTGCTTCAATGACGATTCCAAGTATGGTTGGATTTGTAGTTGGAATTATAGGTCTTGTGGAATTTAACGCTTTTTCAGTTGTTATCTTTCAGTTTATGACGCCTTTAATTGCATTATTTTCTATTTTTAAAGGAGCAGGCATTAAGGAAATTAGTAATAAATATTCATAAATATAATGAAATTTATAAAAAAAAGAGGAATATTTCAATTTTCTCTTTTTTTTAATGCCAATTTCTTATTTTTATTCACTCGTGAGCATAATTAAGCATCATATTCTCCTCATTAAAAAGATAATGGTATAATAAAAGTAGATTTAATATATTTAGGGGGATAAACATGGATACAAAACTTATAAAATTACGCCGATTCAATATGATTATGGGCGGATTACACCTTTTACAAGGAATATTAATGCTATTTTTAGCTTCAACCGTGATTCAAAAACTTGGTGAATTTCAACCAATGATTACTCAAAACTTCTTGCAATATAATATGACTACACAATCTTTAGAGCTAGCAAGCAAAGAGTTGTTTCAATTGCCGTTTGGCGTATTTGTCTCAATCTTTTTATTGCTTAGTGCAGGAGCTCATGCCCTAATCTCGATTCCAAACAAGTTAAACCAAATATACAATAGTGACTTGCAAAAGGGTATTAACAAGTTTAGATGGTTTGAATATGCACTTAGTTCATCAGTAATGATTGTTTTAATTGCGACACTATTTGGAATTTATGATATCGCTTCTTTGGTTTTAATCTTCGTAGTGAACGCAAGTATGAATTTATTCGGACTTGTGATGGAACAACTAAACGCTAAAAGAGCAAAAAGCGAAAAAATTAACTGGGGACCATTTATTTGGGGAGCCTTTGCTGGAATCGCTCCTTGGGTTGCTATCTTGCTTTATATGTTTGGAAATGCTAATTTTGATCAAGTACCTTGGTTCGTTTGGGCTATTGTGGGTACTTACTTTGTCGCATTTAATACATTCCCAGTCAATATGATTCTTCAATATAAAAAAGTTAGAAAATGGAAAGACTATTTATACGGAGAAAGAACTTACATTGTATTAAGTTTAGTGGCTAAATCAATTTTGGCATGGTTAGTTCTATTTGGAGCTATGCAACCATAAAACGTAAATTTTAAACATATTAAAAGAGGAATTTTTTGAATTCCTCTTTTTTAAATATAAATATTTAACTTTAGAATCTCTTTCTAACAATGAAGAACCCCAAAATTGAAATCATTCCAAATATCACGATGGAATAAGACAAAGAATTACATGCTCCAGATGAACAACCTGTGTCTGGAACAACAGGATCTGGCACAATAACATCTCCTTGGTAAAATACCAATGTTTCATTGCTCATTACGCCTGTTGCTTTTCCGTCATCTAATGTTTTGATAACAGTACCTTTTGTATATCCGCTTGCATCAGCAATTAAATTCCATCCGCCAGCAGGCAAATTAACAATCGCAAAGTCGCCAGTATTATGAATCACAAGAATTTTATCAAATGAATCTCCGTTTGCATAACTAGAAATTGTATATGCAATAACGGTTGAATCGTCGGTTTCTAAAAATTCAATAGAATCTAATACTTCCTCGGCGGTTGAAAGCCTAAAAGCAGGATGATCTAAACGGAGTTGGATAATATCTTTATAATATTCAAAGACTTCCATATTTTTGTCTTGTGCTTTTAAATCCCATCTTAATTGATTTGTTGAGTCCGGAGAAGCATATGAGTTTGAATCATACCCTGTTCCAACGGCAACTGGTTTTGAACGCATAAACTCAGCGCCAGCATGAATGAATGGGATTCCTTCCGCAAGTAAAATAATCGCGTTTGCTTGTTTTTGCATTTCAGGAATTAATGATCTTTGCGTAAATGAAGTAGAAAGCATGAGTTTATCGTATAAAGTATTATTATCATGAGCACTTACATAGTTAATTACTTGACTAGGAGAAGTACCCCAAGACGTTTCATAAGATAAGAAACTAGAGTCAACTCCCGGAAATTCTACGCCACCAACGATTCCACTTTTAACTTGATTGATAATTCCTTCGGTTAATTTGTTTTGAACGAAACCACCTTGTAAAGCGTTGAAAACAGAACCTTTAACGCCATTTCTTATTTCATCATTAAATGCCGCAATACCTGGCATATCGGATAAATTTACTTTATCTGCAGAAATAGTTGAATCAATTGTAGAACCCCCACCTGTCCAAGGTTCACCATAAATGATAATTGTAGGATCAATTTCATGCAATATATCGGCAATCAAATTCATTGTTTCTGTATCATGCAAAGCCATTAAATCGAATCTAAAACCAGAAATATTATATTCAGTTGCCCAGAATGAAACCGATTCAACCATAAATTTTTGCATCATATATCGTTCGGATGCTGTTTCGTTTCCCGTTCCAGAGCCATTGCTGAAAGAACCATCATCATTCATTCGGTAGTAATATCCAGGAAGAATTAGATTGAAGTTTGAATCGCCACTTTGACCAGTATGATTATATACAACATCCATGACAATTCGCAAGTCATTATCGGTTAAAGTTTGAACTAATTGTTTGAATTCATTAATTCTAACAGAACCATCATAAGGATTCGTGGAGTAATAACCTTCAAGTGTATTGTAATTTAAAGGCATATATCCCCAGTTAAACTGTGTATCTGAACCAGATTCATCTACAGCATTTCCGTAATCGAAGAATGGCAGAATTTGTACGTGGGTAACGCCAAGTTCGATAATGTGATCAATACCAGTTGTAACACCATCATAAGTTGTCCCTTGGACTGTAAATCCTAAGAATTTTCCACGATATGATTCATATTGACTGTCAACAACCCAACTTGAATGGCTTGTTAAGTCACGAACGTGTACTTCATAAATAACTGCATCTGTATAATTTAAGATTGTATCTGGGCGGTTGTTGTAAGTATAGCCTTCGGGATTCGTTTGTGAAAAGTCCACAACCATTCCTCTTACACCATTCACGCCAGTACTTTTTGCGTATGGATCAACAACTTCATTTGTGTATATTCCGTTTGTAACACTATAGGTATAGTATTTACCATGCAAATTTGAATTAAAAGAAGCGACCCAGGTACCTTTTACATCTTTTGTCATTACGACAGTCTCGGATGGAGTGTCGGTCGCGGTATCATCTTTGCTAATAAGAGAAGCGGGGGTTCCTGAATCATAAATATTTAAAGTTACATTTGATGAAATCGGGGCCCATACTTTGAAAAGCGTGGTATTATCAATAATATTAGCTCCCAAATCATTTCCTGAATAGGCATAAGCAGCTTCAAACTCAGGTGTATCATAGATGCCATCGAAAGTAACATTATAACTTTTCTCTTCTCCATTAAAAGTAACATATAAAGTATAGGTTTTACCTAAATCAACGCCACTTGTAGTCCTAATAAAACCAACTGCACCATTAATAGAAACTTCTGCATTAGTTAAAATATTGTTAATCTTTAATGAAATATTATCAATTGCGACAGCAGATGTTAAGGTAAAATTAATTTGAGAAGTGCTTGTGAAATAAGCGCTTTTTATTTTATCGGTATGATCGGGACCGTCAGGGTCATCAATCGAATACCCAATACGCTCATCACCTTCAACAAAGTAGGCATTGACTATCCCATTTTCAGCAGATTCAGGTATCAAAATAAACCGATCTTTATCGACGTCTTTCTTCACCCAAGCCCCTTGTCTGAAAATGACACCGACTTGCGTTACATCTGTAAAATATGAAGAATTTAGGTCAATTGTAATTGTGGCTCCATTTGCGTCGATAATCACTCCGGATTCGTCCGAATCAAAGTATAGAGCCTGTCCATCTTGTGTGCCGGCCCAAATCCAAAGATTCCACCCATCGCTGTAGTCGGCAGCATACCTGTAGTAGTGAACAATCAAGGTATTTGGCGCTTCAACGGCTGCGTAAGTTTTTGGAACTGTAAGAATAAACATTGAAGATACTAGCAAAATAAAAATAATAAATATCTTTTTTAACATATTCTCCCTCCATTTGAAAGAATTAAACGTTTTCATATATTATTTTAACACAAATTCATAGGTTTTCATATTCTTACGTATGTAACCGATTACGTTTTAATGAAAAACTAAAACGCTTGCATTGTTTTTTGTACAGTAGTAAAATAGATGTGAAATACTGCCCAAAGGTTCATATTTAGGGTAGAAATCAAATAATAGGAGGAAAAAATGAAAAAAAGTTTATTGTTACTATTTTTCACAATAATTACTTTATTCGGATTCGTTGCTCCAGCAGTTTCAAATCAAACTGTTAATGCAGACGCATCTGGAAAAATCGTGTTCCATTATGAAAGATGGGATAGTAATTATGATAATGCCGGCCTTTGGGTCTGGGGAACAGGAACAGGTGGAACAGCTGATGGAGTTGTACCTACTGGAACTGATGCTTTTGGTGCTTATTTTGACTTATTAGTAGGAACTGATGCTGCAAACATTGGTGTCATTCCTTATTCTACTTCGGGAGCCGAAGGTGATGTTTGGTATAATTTCAAAGACACACTACCAAATGAAGCTGGAGATGACAGAGTTAACTTAGCAATCAGCGATGCTGTAACAACAGCTGCTGCAGGCGGAGCAACAGTTCATGTTTATTTCTTTAGTGGTTCTGACAGTGTGTTTGCTGCTAGCGCTGACTATGCAAATGTTTTTGTGGTATACTTCACCACTTCAGAAGTATATGAAGAAAACCTTGGATTACATGCATGGGGCGGATGGTACGCTGATCCTGCTTTAGGATCATTCGGATCATGGGGAACTCCAACACAAATTTTTTCAGGAAACTTTGTTACTCCTGAAGGAAAACTTGGAAAAGTTGGTATGGTTCAAGCTTTAGTTGGTACTGAAGCAGCTGACGCAAACTTTATTGTTTATGCTGGAAACGATGCTACTAAGAAAACCGGAGATGTTACAAATGCAGCCGACGGTCTTGAAGGCGGAGATGTAACTGCAATTTATGTTGCAGGCGACACTTTCGTTGGATTAGACAAAGTCACTTTATATGCTGATTCATCTTTCGCTTTTAAATTTATTCCTTTTTCAAATTCAGATCATGTATTATCTGGAACATACGCTTCAAAACCAGATTCAATATTAGTTAAATTTTCAGCGGAAGTAATCACTGCTTTCAATGATGAAACTCAAGAGCCAACTTATATTGAAACTCAACAATATGAAATTACTGGATACAATTATGTATTAAAAGATAATCCAATTACAATTGATGATACTGTTTATGCGGCTTATACACCAACTGATATTCCTGCAAACGTAGCAGGACGTGTGGTATTCCATTATCAAAAGTGGGATTCAGACTATAGTTCAGTCGGTTTATGGACTTGGGGAACAGGAACTGATGGTACACAAGCTCCAGTTGAAAAATCTGGTGTAGATGCATTTGGTGCTGTTATGGTTATCAATGTTGACACTGATGCTGATGCTACAATCGGTATTATTCCTCTTGCAGCAAACATCACTCTTGATTCTCGTTGGGATTCTAGAGAAACTCCAGATGGACAACAAATCACATTTGATGTTACACCAATTACAAGTGGAACTACTGATCAAATCGATGTTTATTATTTCCAAGGTGGATTCCAAACTTATTTTGTAGCCGATCCTACAAAAGCTAACGTTATCGTTCTTTATATGAACAACAATGGTGTTTACACAGAAACAACTGGTATTCACAACTGGGCATGGGACGAAAACGCAGTTGGTTGGGGCGAACCTCTTCCAATGATTAATGCTTTTAAATCTCCTGACGGATTACAAGGTATTGCTCAATTACTAACAGTTGATCCTGCTAGTATTGCTGATAACCCTGGAATTATCGTTCATGATGGCGATGCTAAATATTCAGGTAATGATAACATTCAATTCCAAACAGACGGAACAACATCATATTTTGATGGGATGGCTGCTGGTGATGTAATGGTTATTTATACCGGTGTTTCTGGCGCAGCTGCTGATTCTTATTCTTATACTCAAGATCACGATACATTCGTGAATGAATTAATGAATTATGAAAAAGGCGATGCAATTTGGGGTTATGTAACTTATCAAACTCCAGAATATCCAAGAGTAGCTATTAATATTGATGGATTCTTCCAATTATATAAAGATGGCGTTCTTATTGTAAATGCAATTAAATCTGTTGACTATAATACTACTGTTGATTCTATTAATGAATTAGTTCTAGTATTAAATGCGGACTTAGTAAATACTTCAACCTATGAACTACGTTATAATAATGGTGCTGAAGGCCTTGATTTGAAAGCTGCTTCTATCGAAGTTAATGTTGATACAACAGCTCCTGTAATTCGTTTTATTTCTGACGTTACCGCTACATCTTATGAAGTTTCAATCGTTGCTGGCGAAGGCTGGGATACAGCATTATGGCCAGATATGATTGCTACAGATGACAGAGATGGCACAGTTACTGACCGTATTTATGTTAAATCTGGCGAAGGCACAGTAGACATGAATGAAGTTGGAGCTCATACAGTTGTCTTAACTGTATTTGATGCTTGGGGTAATGAAAGTTCAGTTAATTTAATTATCAACGTTACTGCTCCTGCTACAGGCTGCGGAGCAAAAAATGCTTCTATCATTGGAATAGGTTCTTTAGGAATCGTATTATTCTTTGTGACTAGAAAAAAATGGCTATAGGGATTGAGAGGAGAAAATAAGATGAAAAAATTATTAAGCATATTTGTATCACTTATTGTACTTTTGACTTTAGTAGCTTGTACAACTACTCTTGCAGCAGATGTAGTTGACTTTAGTTTAAGCCAAGAAAAAGTGACTACAATCACAGTTTGGTTGGATGACTCTGAAGGATTATTTATGGCAGATTTAATTCCTGCTTTCAATGCTGTTTATCCTAATATTGAAGTTCAATTCCAACACATGGGAGCACTTGACTCTCGTGACAGATTAAAAACTTACGGTGTATCTGGTAATGGTGCGGATGTATTCATGTTCCCTCATGACCACTTATCACTTGCTATTCTTGAAGATTTGGTTTATCCGCTTCCAAATGAGTTATTCCAATCTTTAAACACAAAAATTCTTGATGTTGCAATGGATATTGCTACAGCAGGAACAAGAAATACAACAAATCCAGTATTATATGCAGTACCAATTTCAATTGAATCAATTTTCATTATGTATAACAAGACATTAATTAGCGAAGAAGAAGTTGCTAATTTAACTTCTTGGAATGACATTATTGATTATTCAGCTACATTTGCAGCTGCAAATCCTGGAAAACAATTATTAACTACCAATTCTCATTGGGCTGACAACTATTACATCCAAACAATTTACTCTGCATTTGGTTGGAGACCTCATGGAATCGATGGTATTGATGCATCTGCAGTTGGATTTGAATCTCAAGCGTTAACAAGTGCATTAACTTGGTTAACTACAGAGTTAAAACCAGTTGTAACAGGAAATAATTCATATAACTCTGTAGCTACTTCTTATTTTGAACAAGGTAGCGCAGCAATGATTATTATTGGACCTTGGGCAATTAAGAGCTTTGAAGAAAGACTTGGTGCTGATAATTTAGGTGCGATGGCTATGCCTACATTTGACGGTGTTGAAGGTGCTACATATACACCATCTACATTTGCTGGATCACAAATGGTTGCTGTTTACAAATATTCACAAAATAAAGAAGCAGCTATTGCCTTTGTACAATTCTTAGCTACTGAAGAAGCTCAACAAATTCTTTATAGAACTTCGAATGACTGTCCAGCTTTATTAGACTTATCAGGAATTACAAGTACTTCTGGTACTAATATTACTGATGACAAATATATGAAAGTCATGATTGCTCAACTTCAAACATCTATTCCAATGCCAACAATTTCTGCTGTTACTTATTATTGGGCTGCAGCTGAAACAATGGTAAAGAATATTTGGGATCAAAACGCAGATATTCAAACAGAACAAAAGAAAGCAGAAGCTTCTTACTTAGCTTCAAAAGCATTAGGTTCTTAGTAGCCGTTTAAATTAGGTTAGTTGGCCTTCGCAAGGAGGCCTTCTTTCTTAATATTTAAAGCGCATTTTTTAAGGAGAAGACTATGAGAAACAAAGCAAAACATGTTTTTAAGGGAGTTGCTTCCGGAATAATTCCTGGCCTAGGTCAGGTTTTTAACAAACAATTTCTAAAAGGTATTTTTTTCTTTTTCTTCTTTGCCTTGTTTGTATTCGTTGAACTTGGAACTAGCCATTATTTCACTACTGTAAATCCTTATGATAAGTTATCAAAAGAAACTGGAGAATTATTTTCAGATAACTTCTCAAAAAGTTTTTATGATCGATATATGTATGATAAAAGTGAAGGATTAGTTAATTTTCCTGATTTTGAAGCATATTATGCCACAGTTTCAGAAGACGGATTTTCTATGCAAGAGTTAATTGATTACACGGCACAAGAAATTGTAAGTGCTTCAACTTCTAAGTATTTTTTGTTGATTCCAGATATCGTTTCTACTGGAACAAATGCCTTAAAAACATCTGATAGCGGCATTTCGAGACCCACAGACTTACTAATTGGGACAGACGATTCGACGATTGAGTCAATGAATTTTAGGACAATTATTCAAGGTGTTACTATTTATAGTGATGCAAACAATGTTGAATATTATAAAGTGATCACAGGTGAAGGTGATACAAGAGTTGAGACTTTTGTAAATGTTAATAACCCTAATGATACGCTTTCTAATGCCGATGGATTTGTGGTTTCCGCGAGAACATCAGCTTTATTTTATAATCCAGCAACGAAAACTGTATACATTCGTTCTACGACAAGTAGTAGTGTTTTAGGAACCGCGACTTATCATTATACAAATATCATTGATAGTTCAGATTTTATCGACGCGACTGATTCTAACACCGGTGCTGAAATTGCAGCGCTTAAGTCGTTGACTGTAAAAGGAGAAATCGTTTACGATGAATCCAATACAATCTATGTAAGATATGTTCCAGAACTCAATTATCAAATGGTTCATGGTTATAACGGGACCGCATTTACTTATTATTTAAGAGATTTTATCACATCAAGATATAGTGCGAACACAAGTTATGATTCAGGAAATTTTAATCGTTTCTTATTGGAAGTGTATTTTTCGGTAAATCCGGAATTAAGAACTCAGTTCGAAAACTCGTATTACAATTTCTTTTATGATAAAGCAGGATTTTTCGTAAAAGGAATTTGGTCGATTATCACCTTAGGAACGACTGAAAAAGTAACTTATGAATACAAAGCTTTACATGATCCACTAAAATCAGTTTCATTTACTCAAGATGGTATTACTTATGCACCTGTACAGGGCATCTTAGATGAAACACCACTGCTTGGGCATGTTTCTGGTTATTTATTAATTCAAGGTTTAATTTCAACCTTGTTATTGGCTTATTATTTCTTAATTTGGTATATGTCCATTCGAGATGCATATAAAACAAGTTTAAAATATGAAGAAACTGGTGAATTTGTCAAAGATACCCAGTGGTTTAAAGATGCATATGCACATGGCTTTGAATATATCATGATCTTCCCAGCGCTCTTTGTCATTACCTTTATTTCGGTGATGCCTATTCTCTTTGGATTCTTAGTTGCGTTTACTAGTTACAGTGGATTTGACTCGGATTCAGGATTATTTAGTTGGGTAGGTTTTTATAATTTTTCAAGAATCTTTACTTTCGGCGCAGGTATTCCGTTTGGAGAAACCTTCTGGAAAGTCTTTATTTGGACGGTTATCTGGGCTGTTTTTTCAACCGCTACTGTATTCTTTGGCGGTATGTTCCAAGCGCTCATTATCAGTTCAGAAAGAGTACCTTTCAAGAAGTTCTGGCGGACAATATTAATTCTTCCTTGGGCCGTTCCGGCGTTAATATCACAAATGGCATTTTCAATTATCTTTAGTGATAACGGGGTTATGAATTCCATCTTGCATAATGTAGGATTGATTGATAAGTTTAAAGAATGGGGAATCATTGCCGTTAACTATGACGGATTAAGTGCTTTACAGAAAATCTTCTACTTAGGTCAGGACACTGTCCAGTGGTTTGATAATGCCTATAATATTTGGTTTGTTCGTATTGCATTAATTATTATTAATATGTGGCTTGGTGTTCCTTACTTTATGGCATTAATGACGAGTATTATGACTTCTATTGATAAGACGCTGTATGAGGCCGCAGATATTGATGGAGCATCTAAAAATCAAAAATTTAAATTTATTACTTTCCCACTTATTATGTATTCTACCGCGCCAATCTTAGTCATGTCCTTTTCGGGGAACTTTAACAACTTTGGGGTCATCTACTTTATCACCCAAGGTGGTACTGGGGCCGGTGACATTGATACCGCGTTTGCGGGAAGCACGGATATTTTAATTACTTGGATGTATACATTAACGGTTAGTAAGAAAGTATACAACATGGCTTCGGTATTTTCTATTTTAATCTTCATCATTGTTGGCTCTGTAGCAGCGTGGAATTTTTCACAAACTCGAGCTTTTAAGGAGGATTAATCATGACAATTTTCTTTATTGGATTCTTTGCATTCCTTTTCATTTTTACCCAAAGTTCAGTTTGTGCTGGTATTTATGATAAAAAAGGTTATATTAAGACAAAGGGAGCATTTATTGGATTAATTCCTGTGTTTGGCGTATTTTATGCCCTACATTTACCAAGCAAAAAACAAATATTTAAAGGCACTTTAAAGAGTGTTATAGGTTTCAAAGAAATATTGATGAAACTATTAACATTTTTTGAACTTTCAGTAGCACTTGTTGCAGTACTGTTTCCAATTATCTATCTAATTGGATCTTCGTTTACGAACATTGATTCTTTCTCGACATTATTATGGCCAAGTAAAGAATTGTTTACTCTAACGAATTACCAAAAATTATTTTCAGACACAAACTTTCCAATTTGGTATAAAAATACCCTTATAATCGCAGTTTTAAATACGATTTTAGGCGTTATTTTCATTACTGGCGCAGGTTATGTATTTGCAAGGTTCAAATTTAAAGGTAAAAAAGCCGGTTTAATGACTATTCTTGTATTACAAGTATTCCCTTCATTTATGGGATTAATTGCAATGTTTACATTATTCCAAGTATTCGGTTTATTAGGAAAACCAACATGGTTGACGATTTTATATGTAGGTGGATCCATTCCTGGTAACATTTGGTTAATCAAAGGATATTTATCGCAAATACCTAAGGACCTTGATGAATCTGCTATGTTAGATGGTGCTAGCAAAGCACAGATTTTCTTTAAAATAATATTACCACTATCTGTACCGATTTTATCATTCGTGGCTGTAGGTCAATTTATGGCTCCATGGATGGATTACATGTTACCAAAATATTTACTAGACGTACAACTTGCCGGACAAACCGGTACCGATCTTGTTTCAAAACAATGGACTTTGGCAGTAGGATTATTCTCTTTAATTTCTGATAATACGCCTGAGTTTACCAAGTTTGCGGCAGGAGCTTTAATTGTTGCGGTTCCAATTACCATTCTCTATATGGTGTTCCAACGTTACTTAATCGAAGGAATTATGGCTGGAGCAACAAAAGGTTAATATTAAAGGTTTAAGGAATGATAATTCATTCCTTTTTCTTTTTTACTTTGTGATATAATATTCAATAAGGAGTTGATGAAATGTATCCTTATTTATGGAAAGAAGTGCTTGGTTATACAATTCCCATGTACAACTTAATGATTGCAATCGGTATCTTTTTTATGCTTGTTTATGTCGCAAGAAGATTTGAAAAAACAGATGGTTTTTCTAGACGAGAAGCGAATAAACTACTCATATTTATTGCAATTAGTTTAGGCGCCGCTTTATTCATATCGTATCTATCTGATGGCATCTTTCATTCGATTGAAGAAGGTGAGAGTGCATTTGGGTCGATTACTTTTCTTGGCGGATTGATTGGCGGACTAGTATGTTTTATATTACTAGTGAAACTTGGTGACAAAGAACAAAAAAATCAATTACCTAAAATCTTAAACACAATCATTACTGGTGTGGTTTTAGCACATGCCTTTGGTCGTATTGGATGTACGTTTGCTGGGTGCTGCTACGGCATTCCTACAGATTCTTTTTTAGGAGTATCATTTCCAAGTGGCGCATCCAACGGTGTAGTAGTTTATCCAACACAGTTATTTGAAGCGATTTTCTTATTCGGATTATTTTTTGCACTAAATAAAGTAAAATCCTTTAAAAATATCGAATTTCAAGTATACCTTATTGGATATGGTACTTGGCGTTTCTTAATTGAATTTATTAGAGGCGATGACCGTGGAGAATTCTTAAGTTTCATCAAAGGAACTTACTCTAATTATCCAACCCCTTCGCAATACTTTAGTATCATATTAGTTGCGATAGGAATTTATCTATTAATTAAAAACAAAAAAAGAAAGCTGATTGGTTATGAATAAACAAGCTTTGTTTCATCAAGCAAATTCTGTTTGGTCTTATATCGAAAATAAAAGCGTTGTAACGCTTCTTTTCAGAACATCAGTAAAAGATAAGCTCCAGATTGAAACGGTTGAATATAACCGTTTTTATGACTATAATAATCGGGTTTATCACCTGATGAGACTATATCTTCAGGATGAATTATTTAATTACTATATTACGAGTTTTATTCCTAATCATTACGGATGTGTTTATTATTTTAAAATCTCCGAAAATGAAGAATATTATTTCTATAACGAATATGGTTTAACAAAAGAAGAACCTGTTCGTTTGGGAAATTACGAAATTCCAAGAATTCAAGAAACGGATGTCTTTTGCGCACCGGATTTTGTGGATAGTGCGATATTCTATCAAATTTTTCCTGACCGGTTTAACCGAGTAGGACCTGATGATTCTCATTTTGAAAAATGGGGAAGCAAGCCAACATTTTATAATAAATTTGGTGGGAATTTTAAGGGTGTTACAGAAAAACTGGATTACTTAAAAACCCTAGGGGTAAATGCAATCTACTTTACTCCAATCACATTAAGCCATTCTTCACACCGATATGATACAATTGACTATATGAAAATCGATCCAATTTTAGGAAAATCGGAAGATTTTTTTGAATTAGTTCAAAAATGTCACGAACACGGGATTAAAGTGATTGTTGATGCAGTTTTTAACCATTCAAGCAATGAATTTTTTGCTTTTCAAGATGTTCTTGCATATCAAAAACGAAGTAAATATAAAAACTGGTTTTTAATTGATCAGTTTCCTGTAGTGGTTAGACCAGATAAAACTTATCAAACTTTTGGGCACGAACCACATATGCCGAAGTTAAACTCACAAAACAAAGAAGTTAGAGAGTACTTTTTAAAAGTTGTTAGATACTATATGTTACAATTTAAAGTAGATGGATTTAGATTAGATGTTGCAGACGAAGTTGATAGTGATTTTTGGCGGATGTTTAGAAAAGAAGTAAAATCACTAAATAAAGAGGCACTTATTATTGGTGAAGTCTGGCATAATGCGGACTATTATTTAAGAGGCGATCAATTTGATTCTGTTCAAAATTATCAATTTTATGAAGTTGTTAATCGTTTCTTCGTCTATCAAAAATCAAACCTTAACACCTTTAAAAATGAGATTACACACTTATTGATGATGTATCCAAGAAATGTTCAAAGAGCACTCTTAAATCAAGTTGATTCACACGATACACCCAGAATATTAACATTATTAGATGGAGACATTAAACGTCTTAGATGTGCTGTATTATTTCAATTTACTTATGTTGGAATGCCATGTATCTATTATGGAGATGAGGTTGGATTATTTGGCGACAAAGATCCTGATAACAGACGTTGTTATGTATGGAACGATGATACAAATAAAAAAGAAGTCTTTGAGTTTTATCAAGTGATTACTAAATTAAGAAATAGCGAGTCACTCCTTCAAAAAGGAGATTTCAGGTTTGTTCACATTCATGAAGATATGTTATCGTATGAAAGATATATAAATGAAAACTTCATTCAAATTCAAATGAATTTATCTGATATAGAAATAGTAATGAGTGAAACACAAGAAGTTATTTTACTACCACATGAAATTAAAGTAATAAAAGTTGAGGGCGGCATTCAATCGACCCTTTTAGAATGGAGATAAGAAAATGTACGCACTAATTACTGGCGCATCAAGTGGCATTGGCAAAGAAATTGCTTTCGGGCTCGCTGAAAAAAAGATGAATTTAATTTTAGTCGCAAGACGGATTGATAGGCTAAACGTCCTCAAACAAGAGTTGACTTCGAAATATGGAATTGAAGTCGTTGTGAAGGGGCTTGATTTAAGCAAACAAGAAAATTGCCATTTATTACATCAAGAAACATTAGATCTAAAACCAGAAATTGTAATCAATAATGCTGGATTTGGTAAAGTTGGATTCTTTGATCAAATTCCGCTAAAGACAGAATTAAGCATGCTTGAGTTAAACATCATGTCACTACATATATTAACAAAATTATTTGTGTCCACAATGGAAAAAGGGGTTATATTAAATGTTGGTAGTATGGCAGCTTTTTTACCTACACCGCTGCTTGCGACTTACGCAGCAAGCAAAGCATATGTTGTTAGTTTTAGTCAAGCTGTCAATTATGAACTCAAAAAACAAAACCGAAATTTATCAGTATTAACATTATGCCCGGGACCAGTAGCAACCGAGTTTGGCCAAGTAGCAGAAGCGCAAGATATGGGGCTTCCTGGTATCTCAGCAAAAGTTTGTGCAAACGTTGCAATCAAAGGTGTTTTAAAGAAAAAACCAAAAATAATCCCAAGTTTTCAAATGAAATTTTTACATTTTATTATCCGTTTTTTTCCAACGCAGTTTATATTAAAAATGTCCTACAAATTACAAAATAAGAAACGATAACTACCCTATTTAATTTATGATACCCTAGCGAGTTCGATGAACTCGCTAAAACGACGTGTGGAGGTAATGCCATGTATAGATTATTTGATTTTGTGAGGCAGACCCCCTTATTTAAACAATACAGTAATGCGTTAAATAAGGATGAAACTAAAATTCATATCGAAAATACGACAGAAGAAAACGCCCTTCTGCTTTTTGCAATGTCGTTTGAGACGAGCAATAAATCATCAGTACTTGTTTGTCCTAACTTATACACAGCTCAAATGATGTATGATAAGTTATCGCAAATCTTTGAAGAAGATCAAGTTTCATTTTTCCCTCAAGACGAGTTTATAACGAGCGAACTTCTCGTTTCGTCAATGGAATTTAAAATGGAAAGAATGAATACAATCAGAAAAATCTTGGCAGGGAAAAAACAAATAATTATTACACATCCAGCTGGTTTATTAAAGCCAGAACTGCCAAGATTCGCTTGGGAAAATGCGATTTTTTCTTTATATGAAGGGACAGAGATCAAACCGCATAGGTTATCAGAGATTTTAGTTGAATATGGCTATACGAGAGAATATACTGTTGAGAAGCAAGGCGACTTCTCTGTGCGCGGTGGAATTGTCGACATCTATTTACTTGGAGAAAAATCTCCGATTAGACTTGATTTTTTTGGCGATGAAATTGAAACAATCAAAACCTTCGATGTTGATACACAACGTTCAATTGAAAAGCGAAGTAGCGTGTCCATTTCACCGATGGTGGAGTTTATTTACTCAGAGGAAGAACTAAATAGACTCGTTTTGCTGATAGATGAGAAGTTAGAAACAATTCCATTTTCTGAAGGATCTAAAACTAGGATTCTTCAAGATAAAGAGTTGTTAATAAACCATCAAGAGTTAGATCGATTAACAAGATACATTCCCTTTCTTACAGAAAGGCATACGACTATTTTGGATTTTCTTGAACAACCACTTGTTTTCTTTTTAGACTATCATCGCATCTTAGAACAAGTAGAATTAATGACTAATGAGATCGCGGATTGGTATTTATCTACAGATGACTATCCTAAAATGCAGTTTGATTTATTATATCCTCTATATGAACTTAAAATTCAAAAAGGTGTCTTCTGTGACTACTTCGAATTTAAATATAAAGAGATTTTTAGCGAGTCAATTCACGTCTTTGGAAAAGATGTATTAGCATATAATGGCAACCTTGAATTGTTTATTCAAGACATCAAAAACGACGTTCCACGAAATACGCTAGTTCTGGCGGTTTCGAGCCAAAAGACAAGGATCGAAATGGCAGAATTACTTGAGTCAAATAACCTTAAATATCAACTGCTTTCACCTAAAGATAAAATCTTTAATAATGAGATTAATGTCGTTGTTAACGAATCATATTTTGATTTGGTAAGTGACTCGTTTGCATGTAAAGTTGTTACAGAAAATAGCATTATTAAAACGAAAAACACTCGAAAAAAAGGTAGATATGTTTCAGTTTATGAAACCAGTAAAAGGTTAAGCTCAATCAACGAATTAAAACCCGGAGATTATGTCGTACACTATGATTATGGTATTGGTCAGTTCTTAGAAGTAAAGGCAATGCAAATGGGTCAGACTTTAAATGACTATATTCATATCGAATATTTTAACGGCGATAAATTATATATCCCTCTTGAATCATTTCATCAAATTCAAAAATATTCTGGGTCTGAAGGCTTTCGACCAAGACTATCTAAACTGGGTGGTTCAGACTGGTCAAAAACCAAACAAAGAGTAAGGGCTAAAGCTAAAGAAATCGCTGATAAACTAATTGCGTTATATGCAGAAAGAGAAAACGCTCCTGGATTTGCTTTTTCTGAATTTAGTGAACTTGAAATGGATTTTGAAGTAGGTTTTCCGTTTGAAGAAACAAAAGACCAACAAAAAGCGATTCAAGAAGTTTTGTTTGACATGTCTTTACCAAGACCGATGGATAGACTTTTATGTGGCGATGTTGGTTTTGGGAAAACCGAAGTCGCACTACGAGCCGCATTTAGAGCCGTATTAAATGGAAAACAAGTTGCTTATTTAGCACCAACGACTGTTTTGACAAAACAACATTACAATACATTTAAAGAACGAATGGATTCATTTGGAATACAAGTTGCTTTGCTAAACCGTTTTGTAAGCGTGAAAGAACAAAAAAGAATCCTAAAATCCATTTCTCAAGGTCATGTTGATGTCGTTATTGGAACCCACAGAATTTTAAGCAAAGACATTATTTTTAAAGACTTAGGACTTCTAGTAATCGATGAAGAACAACGCTTTGGTGTTCTTCACAAAGAGCGAATCAAAGAAATGAAAGTGAATGTTGATGTATTAAGTTTATCAGCTACTCCGATACCTCGAACTTTACAAATGGCAATCATGGGTGTCAAGAATATGTCGCTCTTAGAAACTGCTCCAGATAATAGATATCCAATTCAAACGTATGTTTTGGAACGAAATGATACGTTAATCAAAGATGCGATTGAACGTGAACTTTTAAGGAAGGGTCAAGTCTTTTATTTATTCAACCGAATTGAAGATATTGAAAACATTGCTTCTAAAGTGCAAAAATTGGTCCCTCAAGCAAGAATACAGGTTGCCCATGGACAAATGCATAAACACAACTTAGAACGCGTTATAGACGAATTTATCAATCAGGAAATCGATGTCTTGATTTCCACAACCATCATCGAAACCGGAATTGATATTCCAAATGCCAACACATTAATTATTCACGACGCCGATAAACTTGGGTTATCACAACTCTATCAAATTCGAGGACGCGTCGGCAGAAGCAATCGCATTGCTTATGCATACTTAATGTATTACAAAGAAAAAACATTAACCGAGGACGCAATGAAAAGGTTAAAAGTCATCAAAGAGTTTACTGAACTTGGTAGTGGATTTAAAATTGCAGTAAGAGATTTATCAATCCGAGGTGCAGGAGACGTTTTAGGAAGTGAACAATCCGGATTTATTGATTCGGTTGGTATTGAACTATACATGCGAATTTTAGAAGAAGAAATAAAACATAGACAAGGTTTTATCAAAGAAAATAGTTCGGTTAAAGGTGTGAAGGCAAAAGTATCAAAATATATTGAAGAGAATTATATTGAAGATGATTTTGTTAAAATTGAAATGCATAAGAAAATCCAAAATATTCAAAAAATCCAGGATATTTATGATTTGTTAGATGAATTTAGCGATCGTTTTGGTAAAGTTAATCCTGAATTAGAAATTTATATGTATGAGAAATTGTTTGAAGTGAATACGGTATTATTAGAAGTTGAAAAAATTACTGAAACGAAAACTAATATTTCATTAACAATTTCTGAAGAAGGTTCAAAAAAAATGGCTGGTGATGATTTATTTTCATCGGGAATGAAAGTTTCAGATTTTCTTAGGTTCACTTACAAGGACAACAAAATCCATATTATTTTAGACACAGTTGGCCTGGAAAAACATTGGTTATTTACAATGGTTGAGTTTTTAGAATCCATCCTTTCAAAGAAAAAATAGAACTATAAAAAAGCACATTTTCAGATGTGCTTTTTTATTTAAAATTTATCGAATTTTCTCAAGAATACGCCAATGGTTTACTGAAAATAAACATTGAAATTTATATATATATATTATATAATATTATATATAAGAATGACCAATTATGAGGGCAAATTCACTTGAGGGGTAAATTATGAATATAATCCAAATTACAACTCCATATATTACATTAGGACAGCTCCTAAAATTTGCCAATATCATTTCTAGTGGTGGTGAAACCAAACCTTTTTTATTGGAAAATGTAATTGTTGTTAACGACGATTTTGATAATCGAAGGGGAAGAAAATTATATCCTGGAGATACGATTAAGGTTAACGAAAAACTATTTTTCCAAATTGAGAAAAAAGTATGATACTAAAAAAAATAACCCTAACCAATTTTCGTAATTACAAGATGGAAACTTTAGAACTTGGTTCGGGTATTCATTTTATTATCGGCTCAAATGGGGAAGGCAAAACCAATTTCTTAGAGTCTATTTATGTCCTTGCACTAGCGAAATCTTATAAAACAAGTGATCAAGTATTAATCAAGCATCAAGCAGAATTCGCAAAAATTGAAGCGACAGTGTTTGAAAATAACCGGCTTTACGATTTATCGATGATTATCACCGAAGACGGTAAGAATGCGCTTGTGAATAAGGTCCAACAAAAACGGTTAAGTGATTATATTGGAAAACTTAAGATTGTATCATTTTTACCTGAAGATATGAATTTAATCAAAGGGTCTCCAAGAGATCGCAGGTATTTTTTTGATGTATATCTAGGACAAATGAACAGAAACTATTTGAATGATTTATCGAAGTACAAATACGTTTTAAAACAACGCAATGAACTTTTAAAAAAGATGTCTAAGTCTGCCCATCCAGATGAACTCTTACTGGACGTGATTACTTCGCAACTTGCAAATGCAGCACTTCCGATTATTGAAAGTAGAAAACAGTTTATCGAACAAGTAAATCATTTTTTAAAAAATAGATATTCTATGTTTTCAAGCAAGAACGAACCGTTTGAAATCAAATATCTTCCTAGCGTTGAAGAACCAGTTGAAACATTCTTTAAAAGCAAATACAAATCAGATATATTTTCAAACACAACTAATTATGGACCACACCGAGATGATTATGAATTTTTTTTAAACGATGTTTTAGCTAAAAATTATGCATCACAAGGTGAACAAAGAACAATGATTTTAACACTAGATATGGCGATGGCAGAAATGATGAAGCAAATGCATAATGAAAATCCAGTTATATTACTAGATGATGTTTTCTCAGAGCTTGATTATGATAAGCAAAATAAGTTGATTCAATATTTGCATACGATGCAAGCTCAAAGTATTATCACCACAACATCTATCCACGAAATAAGCAATAACGTTTTGAAAGAAGCTTTAGTATACCGAGTTACAAATGGGGCAATCAAGGAGGAAAAGCACAATGGTTGATTTAAACGCAAAATATGATGCCAGTAACATTCAGATTCTCGAGGGGCTAGAAGCAGTTAAGAAAAGACCCGGAATGTATATTGGAACAACGGGTCCTAAAGGATTGCATCATTTAGTTTGGGAAATTGTCGATAATTCTGTGGATGAAGCGCTTGCTGGATTCGCAAATACAATCGATGTAGAAATTTTACCAGGAAATATCATTAGAGTAACTGACAATGGTCGAGGAATTCCCGTGGATATTCATCCAAAAACTCATCGTCCAACAGTAGAAACAGTCTATACAGTTTTACATGCTGGTGGAAAGTTTGACCACAAGTCTTACAAAGTATCCGGTGGTCTCCACGGGGTTGGTGCATCGGTAGTTAATGCATTAAGCGAGTACATGAATCTTGAAATTCACAAAGATGGTAAAATTTATACCATCGGATTTGATCATGGATTTGTAAAACATGAACTAGAATGTATTGGTGAAACAGAGTTAACTGGGACAATTGTTACGTTTTTACCAGATCCAGAAGTGTTTTCTGAATCTCAAGAATTTGAATTTGAAACATTAAGAAACAGGATTCAACAACTTGCATTCTTAAATAAAGGAATTCAATTTTCAATCGAAGACAGAAGAAATAGCGATGCAATTATCTCTAAAGAATACAAATACGAAGGCGGCGTAAAAGAATACGTAGAATTCCTTAATGTGGGAAAAGACAAAATTCATCCAACTGTTGCTTATTTTGAAGGTGAACAAGAAGGAATCACTGTTGAAATTGCAATGCAATACAACGATGGTTATGCAGCGAACATCTATCCTTTCACAAATAATATCAATAACGCTGAAGGTGGAACACATGAGGAAGGATTCAAGATGACGTTAACAAGAATCTTGAATACCTATGGAAAGTCCAATAATATTTATAAAAAAGATGAATCTCTATTAGGTGAAGACACTAGAGAAGGATTAGTTGCGATTGTTTCCGTTAAACATCCTGATCCACAGTTTGAAGGACAAACAAAATCAAAACTTGGATCCTCTGATGCACGTAGAGTCGTCTCTAATGTAATGAGTGAAGGGCTAGAACGCTTTTTACTTGAGAACCCTAGTTCAGCTAGAATCATCCTTGAAAAAGCGTTGATGGCTCAAAGAGCGCGAATAGCAGCAAAGAAGGCAAGAGAAGCCACAAGAAGAAAATCGCCTTTAGATACGCTTGGATTTGCCTCTAAATTAGCAGATTGTAGAACCAAAGATACGACACGTTCAGAAATTTATATTGTCGAAGGGGATTCTGCCGGCGGTTCCGCAAAACAAGGCAGAGACTCAGAATATCAAGCAATTTTACCGCTTCGTGGAAAAGTATTAAACGTTGAAAAAGCACGTTTAGATAAAGCTTTACAAAACAAAGAAATTTTATCAATGATTCAGGCATTTGGTACAGGAATTGGTGAAGATTTCCAAATTGGATCCGCAAGATATCATAAAATTATTATTATGACCGATGCCGACGTTGATGGTGCACATATTCGAACGCTTTTATTAACATTTTTCTTTAGATATATGCGTCAGTTGATTGAAACAGGGTATGTCTATATCGCGCAACCGCCTTTATTTAAAATTCAACTAGGAAAATCAGTTCAGTATGCATATGAAGAAAAAGAATTAGATAGAATATTAACTGAACTTGGTGGAAAACCAACAATTCAGCGATATAAAGGTCTTGGTGAAATGAATCCTGAACAATTATGGGATACAACAATGGATCCAGAGACAAGAACTTTACTGCTTGTGACACTTGAAGACGCTATTGATGCGGATAGAATCTTCTCAATGTTAATGGGAGACGATGTCTCTAGTCGAAGAGAATTTATTCAAGAGAACGCAGAATACGTTCGTAATTTGGATATTTAAGGAGAAATGAAAATGGCTGATAATAATCCAGTAGTCCCTTTGAATCAATCCAATAAAATAGTCGAAATTAATATTTCGACGGAAATTAAAAATTCATTTTTAAGTTATGCAATGAGTGTTATCGTTGCTAGAGCCTTACCTGATGTTCGTGATGGGTTAAAACCAGTTCATCGCCGAATTTTATTTGGAATGGATGAACTTGGGGTTACACCAGATAAACAATTTAAAAAATCAGCTCGTATCGTCGGTGACGTTATGGGTAAATATCATCCACATGGTGATAGTGCAATTTATGATTCAATGGTTCGTATGGCCCAAGATTTTAGTTATCGTTATCCGCTTGTTAATGGACATGGTAACTTTGGCTCTGTCGATGGAGATGGTGCAGCCGCAATGCGTTATACCGAAGCTAAAATGCAAAAAATTACGGTAGAAATGCTTAAAGATTTAAAGAAAGATACCGTTGATTTTATTGATAACTATGATGGCACAGAAAGAGAGCCAAAAGTATTACCTTCGAAAATACCGAATCTATTAGTGAATGGATCAACTGGTATCGCTGTTGGTATGGCAACGAACATTCCACCTCATAATCTAAATGAAGTAATTGATGGATATATCGCTTATATTCACAATCCAGAAATCACTACAGAAGAATTAATGGAATATATTAAAGGCCCTGATTTTCCTACAGGTGGTGTTATTCTTGGGCTTGCTGGGATTCGTGAAGCATACGAAACTGGAAGAGGCATTATTCGTGTAAAGGCAAGAACAGAAGTTCACGAAACTTCTTCAGGTAAAAAACAAATCATTATTAAAGAAATTCCATATCAAGTAAATAAAACCACTTTAATTGAACGAATCGCTGAACTTGCCAAAGAAAAACGGATCGAAGGAATCACGGATTTAAGAGATGAATCTAACCGTAATGGTATGCGTGTTGTTATGGAATTAAGAAGAGACGTAAATGCGGATGTGCTTTTAAATAATCTTTTTAAGAACTCTCAATTACAAATATCTTTTGGAATCAATATGCTTGCACTTGTGAATGATAAGCCAGAAACATTGCCACTAAGAGATATGATTCGTCATTACTTCAATCATCAAGTGGAAGTGTTAGTTCGTAAAACACAGTTTGACTTAAATAAAGCCTTACAAAGAGAGCACTTGTTAAAAGGATTTATCATTGCTTTAGATAATATTGATGATGTAATTCATTTGATTCGTGATTCATATGATGACACAGAAACAAGATTAATCGAAACGTATTCTTTATCAGAAGTACAAGCAAAAGCAATTCTTGCGATGCAACTTAGAAGATTATCAGGATTAGAACGCGAAAAGATTAACGCTGAATTAGATGAAATCGAGAAAGCAATCACTTATTATAACCATGTTCTTTCAAATCAAACTTTGCAACATCAAATTTTAATTGAAGAAGCTCTAGAAATCAAAGAAAAATATGGTGATGAAAGACGTACCGAAATTGATCCATTTGGTGACTATGATATCGAAGACGAAGACTTAATTCCTGTCGAAGAAGTTATTATCGCTGTTACTACCAATGGATATGTAAAACGAATGAATATTGATGTATATAAATCACAAAATCGTGGCGGACGTGGTAAAACTGGAATGAAAATGAATGAGGATGATGTTATTGACTCCATTATTTCTACATCAACCCATGATTATTTACTATTCTTTACGTCACTTGGGCGAGTATACAAAATCAAAGGGTATAAAGTGCCTAATTATGGCAGAAATTCTAAGGGATTACCAATTGTTAACTTATTGAATTTAGATGAAAACGAATCCTTAGCCGCAATGATGAGTGTGAAGAATTTTGAAGAAGGATATTTATTCTTTACGACAGCCAAAGGTGTGGTAAAAAGAACAAAAGTTTCTGACTTCCAAAATATTCGTGTAAACGGAATTCGTGCAATCTCGTTAAGAGATGAGGATACTCTTCATACAGTAAAATTAACCGATGGAAAAAGAGATATTATCATTGGTGCCTCCAATGGTAAAGCGATTCGTTTTAACGAAGAAGACGTTCGCGATATGGGAAGAAACGCAGCTGGCGTTAGAGGTATATTCCTAGAAGGCAAAGAAGAAGTAATTGGTGTAACAACAGTTTCAGAAGATCGCAATGAGGTTTTAGCAATTACTGAATTTGGATATGGTAAACGAACAATCGTTGATGAATATCGTCTTCAAACACGTGGCGGAAAAGGTGTTAAAACAATTAATGTTACTGAGAAAAATGGTAACCTTAAAAAATTAATTAGCGTTGTAGGCGATGAAGATTTACTAGTTGTAACAGATAAGGGAATGATTATACGTGTTCCAATTGACCAAATTGCTCAAACTAAACGTTCTACACAAGGTGTAAGAATTATCAATTTACTGGACTCGCATACAGTTGCGACCATAGCAATTGTGCCAAAAGATGACACGAGCGATGAGTTTTATGAAACCCCAGATGATGGCGCAACTGTTCAAAGTGAAGTTCTTACTGAAAAAGCAAGTCAAGAAAACATTGATGAAGGAATTAAAGAATACAAACAATTTTCGAATCTTTCTTTAGAAGATGAATTGTCAAGTGAAGAGGAAGATGATACAATAGATGATATTTTAAGCGAAAGCTATTAGGAGTGGATCATCATGCTAGATCTGAAATTAATCAGAGATGAAACGGCAAAAGTCATTGAATTATTAAACAGAAGAGGTGGAGATTTTTCTTACCTTCATGATTTAGTTCAAAAAGACGAATCAAGAAGAAATGCGATTCAAAGAGTAGAAACATTGAAAGCTAAAAAAAATGAAGTGTCAAGGATGATTGGTGCTTATAAACGTGAAGGAAAAGACGTTTCATCAGTTTTAGTTGATATGGATTCATACGCAAATGAAATCAAATCACTTGATGAGTTTGTCTCAAGTACAGAAGAAGAAATCAAACAAACCTTATTGTTGACACCAAATATGCCAAACGAATCTATTAAAGTTGGCCCAGATGATACCTTTAATTTGGAAGTCAAAAAAGTTGGAGTTCCGAGAATATTTAGTTTTCCAATTAAAAGTCATTATGACTTGGGAGAATCTCTAGACATTCTTGATTTCAACCGTGCAAGCAAAATCAGTGGTGCAAGATTTGTTGTCTATAAAGGAATGGGCGCAAGATTAGAACGTTCTTTAATTCAATGGATGATGGATTTACACTCAAAAGAGCATGGATACACTGAAATTATTCCGCCTTATATCATTAATGAGGCTTCAATGTATGCAACTGGTCAGTTTCCAAAGTTTAAAGATGATGCATTTAAATTATATGATGACAGAAATCTATATCTAAATCCAACAGCTGAAGTGCCAACAATTAATCTTCATCGTGATGAAGTTTTAGATGTGGCAAACCTCCCAATTAAATATGTTTCCTATACAACCGCTTTTCGTCAAGAAGCCGGTTCTGCAGGAAGGGACACAAGAGGAATTCTTCGTCAGCATCAATTTAACAAAGT
>JAQUZN010000201.1 GCA_028691315.1 Candidatus Izemoplasmatales bacterium
TTGTTACCTACTTGGAATACTTTAGCAAATCAACGTTTCTCTGATGCATTTGATAAGATTAAACTTGGATTACAATTATACTATTTCTATTCAGATTACAATATTGATTAACTACAAAAAAAAGGTGTGTGTAAACACACCTTTTATTTTTTTATTTGATGGTTTTATTATAGACATTTTGATAAAGAATATGATATAATTAATCAATATGTTACGGTTTACATATAATAAAAATGTCATAATTTCTACTTTTTGGAGGGGTTCCATGAAACTAAAAAAACTCATCAAACCAATTATCTTAATTTTGGTGATTGCTGTTATCTACGCATTTGCTTTTGATAACCCATTTGCCCATTCTGATTACCTTGTTTGGAAAGATCAAATTACCGAAGAATTGTATCAAGATGCACTGAATGTGATAAAAGGTAGTACCGATTATATTACGAGATATTCTTATGTAAGTTTTCTTGAAGACCATACTATTTCATATGGCTTACAAAATAGTACTGCTTTGTTAAGTGGTCGGTCTCCTGTCAATGATTATTTTTATCAAGGTAACAAAGCGATAGATCTTGAAACAGAGAATACCGCTACTTATTCCGTGACAGTTCAAGATGCTGGATTATATTATATATATGTCGATTATTACGTCAAGGAATCCGTTCTTAGCAACTTAACAATATCTGTTAAAGTGAATTCTGAGACTGAATATGACGATTCATTAACCGTAGATATTCCTCTAATTTGGGAAGATAACTCAAAAACGTTTAGCCTAGATACATATGGAGATGAATCCTTACCAGCACAAAACCGTGTGCTTTCTTGGAAGACATTGCCTTTGTATAACAATACATATACAACTGCAGAACCACTTCTATTTTATTTTGAAGAAGGAGACAACACGATTACCTTCGAGAATGTAATGTCAGGTGCAGTTCTTTTTGGTGATTTAGAAGTAGTATGTCCAAAGGTTGTTCCATCATACGAGGCCTACGCATCCAATTATGCATCTATTGCTTCCCCAACTTTCAACTTGGAAATCAATGCAACAGAATATATTGATAAAAATTCATCGTATGTTCGTTTGTATGCATATCAATCCCCATCAGTATCACCTTTTGATGTAGTAAACAAAAAATTAAATGTCATAAATGGTGCCGCATGGTATCGTTCGGGACAAGAAGTGACATATGAGTTTACTGTAACAGAAACTGGTAATTATAATATTAATCTTCACTATTTAAATGACAAAGACGAATTCAGTGTTTTTCGAACAATTTCGATTGATGGAGAAGTTCCATTTGAAGAATTGTCAGGATACGAATTTCCTGCAACTGGCTCAAGTTCTTGGGCAAATCTCACTTTAGGAAATGATACCGGAGCGTTTAATATTTATTTAACTGCTGGAACACATCAAATCTCATTCAAAGCAGATATTTCCAAAGTCAATGAGGAATTACGAAATATTCAAATGCTTGTGGATCATATAAATGCTTATGCATTAAACATTTTGAAGATTACTGGTGTAAATATTGATAAAAACCGTAAATGGGAATTTACAAAATACATTCCTGAAACAGTATCTTACTTAGAAGCATATGATACGATTATCAAAGAAGCAGTTGTAACATTATCTAAGTATTCGACTCAACTAGATCAATCGGCAACTCTTGCTTATTTAAATACTGCTGTTGCATCACTACAGACAATCCTAGCGGAGCCCGATAAGATTCCACTATATTTGGAAGCGTTATATAGTGGTACTGGTTCGATTACCCAAATGCTTGGTGATTCAATCACCAACATTAGTGAACAGCCGCTTTATCTTGACACTTTTACAATCTATAATGATGGAGAACTTGGCAAAGCAAACGCTTCATTTCTTGCTAAACTGGGTAGTGACATTCACTTATTTACTGCTTCATTTACAGAAAAAAAATACGTTACAGTAGCGAATCCCCAAGCGGTTAATGTTTGGGTTAGTCGCTCTTTAATCTATGTTGACTTAATGCAAAAAATGGCAGACAAGGCTTTTTCTGGAACGGGAATCGAAATCAAGATTTCAATTATGCCGGATGCGACTAAACTAATTTTAGCGAATGCTGCAAATCAAACTCCTGATGTAGCACTTGGACTTGCTTCTTATATGCCATTTGATTTAGCTATTCGTGGTGCTTTATATGACTTATCTAGTTTTGATGATTTTTGGACTGTAGCAGAATCCTTTAGTCCTGGTGCTTTTATCCCTTACATTTTGGAAGATAAAGTATATGCTATACCAGAGACATTAGAGTTCAATGCATTAGTATATCGAATTGACACGATGAAGGCTCTTGGTTTAAGTGTTCCATCTACTTGGGAAGATGTCATTGATATGTTACCAACCTTACAACGATATGGAATGAATTTCTTTTATCCAACTAGTGGTGGGGTTGGACTTAAATGGTTCTATCAAACGGCTGGATTAATCTATCAATACGGTGGTTCGATTTATTCAGATGATGGATTATCGACAATTATTGACTCTCAAAGATCATATCAAGGATTAAAACTGCTAGCAGATCTCTATACTACATATAGTTTGCCATCCTATGTTGCTAGTTTTTATAATTCGTTTAGATATAATACTTTACCAATAGGAATTATTGATTTTGCAACTTATTTAACTCTTAAGAATGCTGCCCCAGAATTAACAGGACAATGGGCTTTGGCTTTATATCCTGGTGTTGAAGATGAAAACGGGGATGTTCAAAGATGGTATATTGCAAATGGTACTAGTGCTATTATGTTTAAAAATGATGATACAGAAAAGTTACAAGATAGCTGGACTTTCTTAAAATGGTGGTTAAGCACACAGACACAAACAGAGTTTGCTTTCGCTCTTCAATCAACTTATGGACCTGAATATGTTTGGTTATCAGGCAATATTGATGCTGTAGCTAATTCGCCAATTGATGCCGCAGATAAAGAAGTAATATTAGAGCAAGTCAAGTGGTTAGTGGATGTTCCAAGAACACCTGGACAATACATGTTAGAAAGAGGTTTGTCTGATATTTGGAATAAAGTTACATTTGATGGAATTACCATTCGTGTAGCGATTGATAATCAAGTATTGACTATCAATCGTGAAATCACCAAGAAAATGGTTGAATTTGGCTATATTGATTCAAACGGTAACATTTTAGTCCCATACACAATTCGTGACACTGCCTGGGTTTTAGAACAGATTGT
>JAQUZN010000202.1 GCA_028691315.1 Candidatus Izemoplasmatales bacterium
ATATTATGTCGACGTTTTTAAAAATTTATGGAGTTGCATTTATCATATTTTTCGTTGTTGATATCCTATGGTTATCATTAATAGCAAAAAAACTGTATGCCAAGCATCTTGGTGCCTTTTTAGGCCCCGTGAAATGGGTGCCCGCTATCTTATTTTATTTATTCTTTGTTGCCGGTCTTGTTTTCTTTGTCATTCAACCAGCGCTATTAAAAGATTCATTAACTTATGTTATTTTTGCTGGAATGTTTTTTGGGTTTATCACCTATGCAACTTATGATTTAACGAATCTTGCGACTTTAAACAACTGGCCACTTAATATTACAATTATAGATCTTATATGGGGAAGTATCCTAGGTGGAACTGTTTCTACCTTGTCGTACTTAATCTTCAGGTAATGGATACACTTACTTTACGAGGTTTTGATGTATATCATGCATTTGTGGCGGGTGCAAAAAAATTGATAAACATTAAATCGCATTTAAATAAAATCAATGTTTTTCCGGTCCCTGATGGGGACACGGGTTCAAACATGGCTTTTCTTATGCAAACAATTATTGATGAAGCAAAGCCAACAGATGATCTAAGTCAAACATTAGATTCTATTGCAAGTGCCGCAATGAATGGTTCTAGAGGAAACTCCGGAATAATCTTTGCTGAGTACTTTAATGGATTAGCTGAAAAATTAAAAGGGAAAGCATATGCTAAAGTCTCTGATTTTAGTGATGCTGTAAAACATGCAGTTCAAAAAGCATACCAGGCAATTATGAATCCCGTTGAGGGAACAATTTTAACGGTACTTCGAAAAGCGTTTGATCATCACGATGAAACAGACTTTAATACTTATTTTAAAAGCAGCTTAAATCACGCTCAGATTGCTTTACAAGAAACACCTAATGAATTAGCTGTATTAAAAGAAAACGGCGTTGTAGACGCAGGAGCAGAAGGATTTACGGCTTTTTTAGAAGGAATCAATCATTATCTTGAGTTTGGAAACGATACTTTTGAAATTGTAGGTAATACGGTAGAAGAAAGCTTTCTTGATATTCATGAAATGAATGTCGAAGAACGTTATTGTACTGAAGCATTATTATCAGAGGTTAAGGTTTCACAATCTGGGATTAAGTCCATTTTTGAAAATGATGGGTCTTCTTTAATCGTGACTGGAAATGAAACGAAAATGAGAATTCATATCCATACTAATCATCCAGATGATTTCTTCTTGAAAATTAGAAGTGTCGCAAAGGTCAATTCGCAAAAAGTCGATGATATGCTTCGCCAAAAACAAGCAATAGAAAAACATCATCCAAAAATTGCCATTGTGACAGATTCAATTGCAGATATTCCAACTAATTTAAGAGATGACTATCAAATTCATATGATTCCAGTCTATTTAATGGTCGATGATATTTCATATCTCGATCAAGTGACTGTTTCAACGCAAACTTTTTATCACATGATTGATGATGCAACAACGTTTTCATCATCACAACCAGATAAAAATTCGATTGAGCGCATGCTTGATTTTTTAAGTGAACATTATGAACAAGTACTAGTCATTACGGTCGCTTCAAAGTTATCAGGAACCTATAATGCCATCTATCAATATGCACAAAAAAATCAAAAAATTTATGTTTTTGACTCGAAACAAAATTCGGGTGGCCAAGGGTTGGTAGTTCTTGAAGCAAGTAAACTCGTAAAACAAGGTCTAAAGATGGATAAAATTATCACAAAGCTTGAAGATTATACAAGTAGAACGAGAATTTATGTTTCCGTAAATACCTTAAAATATATGGTAAAACAAGGTAGAGTCTCTAAGGTAACAGGAATTATTGCAAAACTGATGAATTTAAAACCAGTGATTGCATTAGATGAATTTGGAGCTGGAATCATAAAGAAAAAAGCCTTAAGTTTGCGAGGTAATGTAAGACAAATTGTTAAACTTGCGAAACAAGGTGCGATTGAGTCATATGCGATGGTTCATGCTATGGCAAAAGATAGAAGCGACAAACTAGCAATTAAGATTGAAAAAATATGTGGATTGAAACCTGTTTTTACAACTGAAATTGGCCCTGTGGTCGCAATGAATGCTGGAATTGGCGCGATTGCGCTTGCTGTTACGTTTAAGGATAGTATCGGGTAATGGGACAATATCTATTAGGAGTAGTAATATTACTAGTTGTCTATTTCACAATCTTTTTTGTTATAGCACAAATTCTTAAAAATAATTCAATTGTAGATATTGGTTGGGGACTTGGTTTTGTTGTTTTGAGTGTATATTCTTTAATATATACAAGCATTACATCCACACTAACTTTCACCCAAATCATAATTACCATTCTTGTTGGTTTATGGGGACTCAGGTTATTTACGTATATAGGAATTCGGAATTTTAAAAAACCAGAGGATTTTAGATACATCCAGATGCGAAAGAAGTGGGGACAAAAAAATGTCTTCATGAAAGCATATTTTAAAGTATTTATGGCGCAAGCTGCTTTTATGTTTATCATCTCTTTACCCATTCTTAGTGCGTATACGACAACGAAGAATGCAAATTCGATCTTTTTGATCCTTGGAATCGTTGTTTTCTTGATTGGTTTAATCTTTGAATCAGTAGGAGATTATCAACTTAGGACATTTGTAAAAAACATAAATAATAAAGGTCATATTATGCAGTCAGGTTTATGGAAATACACGAGACATCCAAATTATTTTGGCGAAACCTTGATATGGTGGGGCTTATGGATAATTGTCCTAAGTTTACCTTTCTTTTATATATCTATCATTAGTCCCGTTTTAATTACCGGCTTACTTTTATTTGTTAGTGGAGTGCCATTATTAGAGAAAAAATACAAAAATAATCCAGAATTTCAGGAATATGCAAAAAGAACCAGTATCTTTTTTCCGCTTCCACCTGTGAAAGTGGAAAAAACCGTAAAATTCAAGTAATAAATGCTTGATTTTTTCGAAGATAAATTATAGAATATATAAGTGACTGATTGGAGGATTTTTTATGAGAACACAATTTACTTTAAAGTGTACAGAATGTAAAGAAGAAAACTATACACTTACTAAAGATAAAAAAACCCATCCTGATCGGATGGAAGTATTGAAGTACTGCCCGATTTGTAAAAAACACACAACACACAAAGAAAAGAAATAACTTCCTGTAAAAGGAAGTTTTTTTCTTTTTTA
>JAQUZN010000203.1 GCA_028691315.1 Candidatus Izemoplasmatales bacterium
TAACATGTCTGATATACCAGCCGAAAGGTCTGCATAGTATTGGAGAACGGCGTTATCCAATTCTTTCTTTGTTAAATCTTTCTCATAGTTATCAAAGTTTGGGTCATTTTTTAATAAATCATACATCGCAAACATGTTTGATAGTTCTTGATACCTATCTAAAAATGCCATGTCGGTATTTGCATATATATTTTTTATAATAGAATCATATGTATTAATGCCCTGAATATCAAGTTCCATTGCCTTTTGTAAATATTCCATCTGGTCTTGAATATTAGCAAGGAGTTCTTCTTTATTATAATCTAATACTTGTATAGTTTTATACCTGCTAGAACCAAGACCGCCGTAGCCAAATCTGCCCGGTTCTTTTTTAACCCTAACAGATTTATAAGTAGCACCAGCTCCTAAATAATCTGCATCAGTAGCCGTATCAGTGTTTATTCTATTTTTAAGTAATTCCAATTCTTTTAGTTTTGATGTATTTGTAAGTATAGAAGGAATACTTGTGCTATTAGTAGTGCCACTAAGAGTTATCATGTTTTTAAACATGGCTGTAATCGATGCCTTCATTTCTCTTGCACTATTCATTAGTGTATTCGCAAGTTCTAGTTCTGACCGCATCACGCCCATCTTAGCATCATACCATTCAGTTGTATATGCATCATAATCGGCCATACGTCGCTTTTCTATTTCAATTGATGTTCTCATTGCATCAATCTGGTTCTGCCCATTACTCTTAACAAATGTCAGATATTCCAGTTCTTTGTAAGATTGTTCTTTTTTAAGATTTGTTACCTCAAGATTTGTCTGATTTCTTTCATATTCAGCCTGTAAATATGCATCTCTGGCAGATGCAACCGTTTCCATTTGCTTCTGATAATCTTCAAATGATAAATCGGTTCTAAGTTTGGCCATTTCTTTATTATAGATGTCCTTTGTTAAGCGAACCTTTTTTGCATCATAATCTGCACGCATGCTTGCCGCTTTTAAAGTATTTGTATTACTTATTTTTTCAATTGCCAACATGTTGTTATAATGTTCTTTTCCGGCAGCTGTTAATAATTGCTGATATGAATACATATCATACTTAAACCTACCTGCATCCATGTGACCAGTGACAGTTTTCCTACCATACCAGTTTCTACTCGTATTTTCCCAATACTTAATATCAGAAAACTGATAGTTGCTTAAATAATCACTATTCGCCATGTAATATTTTAACTGCTCATTACTTCTACCATCTATCATAGCCGTACGATATGTGTCCCAAGATGCTTTAGCCGCTTTTGCTTCTCCGGTATGGTCTTTTGTTTTAGTTAAACTTTTAACAATACTATATGCCGCTACAACTGGAAGTGCTTTTTGTACAAGGAAGCCGCCTGCACTTGACATGAATGATGCGGTTTTAGCGCCAAATGCTTGTTTAACCATCGGTATAAACCCACCAGTGCTCTTTAAAGCAGTACTAGCAGCAGCAGTAGATATACTATTCATTGCCATTCCAGCAATTTTACCACTCGGTGATGTACCAGAAATTCCACCAGCATCTTCATCACTTTTAAGGCGGAATTTTAAATCGTTAATCCCAGGGGGTAACGCACTACCAACATTAGCACCAGTATTAGACACCCCACCATTAGCACCATTCCGACCACTATTTCCGAACCATGTACCAAATGCACCATTAACTAATTCACCACCAAGCCCACTAAGAGCACCACCAACGGTACCACCCAATGTTCCACCAACGGCACCACCAAATATATTACCTAGGCTAAAGTTCATCAATCCATTGGTTAAGCTTCTTGATGCCATTTGTGCAACAATTGTCGTTAAAGTTCTTTTAATTACATTACCTAAGTTCTTAAACATATCACTAAGACTGGTTATTTCACCATTCATATAATCAAAGAATCCGGTTTCAAATGTTTCCCTTAACCCGTCAACCATTTGTTTACTTGAATTATAAACCGTTAGTGAGAAGTTTTCCCACGCACCAATTGATGCTTGTATCCCGTTATCAAATATTTCGCGGTAATCATAAGGTTCAATCCCTTCGGCAAGACGGGTTTCTATTTCTGCACCGTATGCACGCCTAACTTCCTGACTCCTAGATTTTAAATATACATCTCTATTAGCTTTTAATTGAGTAAGGTTATATGTCTTTAACTCGGCAGTAAGGCGGGCATACTCTTTTCTTTCTTGAACAATATACCCTAATGAATCAATAATTGCTTGTTTTTTATCTTTATATAATTGTATAACAGATTCTAATACGGATTTTTCTCCTTCTTCTATATAAACATCTTTTAATGCACTTTTAATTGCATCATCAATAGAAATACCCATTTTTTCCTGACCAATAACGTCAGTTAAAACCTGTTCATATGTTTTATTCGCAGAAGAATAATCAGCGGATTTAAATAGTGCATATTTCAATGCATCAATCGATGCGTCAGATTCAAATTCACGTGAGAATACGTCTCTAACTGATTTTTCATCAAACGTACTATACGTCAATCCTTTTTTCATTATAGAATCTTGTAAAACTTTTGTACTAAAAGTTTTAACCGTACCAATATTGGTAATGTAATCTTTTATTATATCAGAAAAGTAATATGCAATTTTATAGTTTTTTTCAATTGCACTTATGAATGAATCAAAAATATAACCAAATGACTCGCTAAATTTACCAAGATTACCACCAATCTTAGTAACATTAGCAAAAACTCCAGTCATGTCCCCCGTTTTTAAATCTTGCATCGCATCCATTATATTATTTGAAATATATGTTGTGAATGCTGATTTAACTAGTTCCTTGCCTTGTGTTATCGTAATTCCTGTTAGTTGGGAATATACAACATCATTTATCTCATTTTCTGAAATCGCATTTCCGGCTTTTTTCTGGGTTTCAATATATTGGTTGATTATTTTCTGTCTATCCGACTTAACTTTTTCTAACTGTCCCTGCATATCACGAATTCTATCAGGCCCGAATACGTGTCCAAAATCGCCCTGGAATTCTTCAAATGCTTGTGTAACGAGATTAGTTGATTTTGCAGTGTATTGGTGCATGCCCTGTAAAACCGACTCATATGTCAGTAAAAGGTCATCTGTTAGAGTTTTTATACGTTTTCCAGTTTCATCTTTATTTTCTTTAAATCTATTTTCAAAATCTTTTAATTCAAA
>JAQUZN010000204.1 GCA_028691315.1 Candidatus Izemoplasmatales bacterium
ATTAGTACAATGCCTGAAAATATTATAATTGGTGCAGGTTCCGACTTTCTTTTAAATCTTTTAACATTATTGATAGGGAAAGATAAATATTATGCATTAGAATCACCTGGTTATCCAAAATTAAAAAAGTTATATGATGCTTACGGTGTCCACACAAAATATATCTCACTTGATTCAAGTGGAATGTCAATTGAATCGCTTAATAAAGAAAAAGCGGATATTGTGCATGTCTCACCAAGTCATCAATATCCATCGGGAATTGTTATGCCAATCTCTAGAAGAAATCAATTATTGTCATGGGCTTATGAAAAAAGTGAGAGGTACATTATTGAAGATGATTATGATAGTGAATTTCGTTTTTCAGGAAATCCAATTCCCGCAATGCAAGGTATGGATAGTCTTGGAAAAGTTATCTATCTAAACAACTTTTCCAAGAGTATGGCACCTACATTTAGAGTAGCATTTATGGTGTTACCTCAGTCACTGTTAGATATTTACTATCAAAAATATAGTTTTTTTTCGAATACAGTTCCGATTTTCGAACAATTAGTATTAAGCCGATTTTTGGAGTCTAAAGCTTTTGAAAAGCATTTAAATAGAATGAAGCTAATTTATAAGAGTAAGAAGGATCATTTCACGAAATTATTAAAGGAAAGTGCCTTTGGAAATTACATCCATTTTGAAGGCGAAGAAGCAGGATTGCATTTTCTCGTATTATTTGATATTATAATTAATGAATTTTTGTTTATTGAAAAAGCAAAAATTGAAGGAGTTCGAGTATATGGAATTCAAGAGTTTTCGCCAATAAAGAAGGAACAAGCTTCTTTAGTGCTAGGATATGGCAACTATCAACTATCAGATTTTAAAGAGATTGTATTAAAATTAGAAAGGGCGTGGAAAGAATGTCATTTTATTTAGAGAAACCAAGTTTAAAACATAAAGATAGATATCTTGATTATATTAAAGAGTGGAAAGATACCAAAATTGTCCCTTATTCATCAAGAATTATTGATAAAACATATGAAGAATGGTTGCTTGAAAAACAGTTACAAGAATCCGTTGAAACTGCTCCAAAAGATTTCGTTCCTGCTTCCACGTTCTTATTCATGGATGATGAAGATATCGTTGGATGTGTAAATATTAGACATAAACTCAATCAAAAGTTACTTGAAACGGGCGGGCATATTGGATATGGAATAAGACCTTCAAAACGTAATTTGGGCTATGCGGGAATTATGCTAAAACTTGCTCTTATAGAATCCAAGTCATTGGGGATAAAAAGAGTTCTTATCACATGTGACGATGATAATCTAGCGAGTAAAGGAACTATAGAGTCTTGCGGCGGAATATATGAAAATAAGTTTTTTGATAAAGATCATTATGTTCTTAGGTACTGGATTATTAATTAAATATAAGAAACTTAGGTATAAAAAAACTATTTTTGAGGATTTGAAATCAGTTGAGCATGTAATCGATGATTTGTAGTAAATTTCAGTGATTAGATGTATAATAGAAAAAGTAGACTTAATGCTTACATAAATGAGGGATATTATGAGTACGATTCAAGTTGAAGGATTAAAGAAATACTATGGCCGTCATCGAGGCTTAGAAAGTGCTACTTTTGACGTTAAACAAGGTGAAATATTTGGGTTTGTTGGGCCAAATGGTGCAGGAAAAACAACATTGATACGATTGCTGTTGGGTTTAATTCATAAAACAGGTGGTACTGCAACGATATTTGATCACGATATTGAAGTAAATAATGCTTTACTTAATAAAAGTATTGGATATTTACCAAGTGAAGCTTTTTTCTTTCCAGAAATGAGCGTTCAAGGAGTTTTAGAATTTTATCAAAAAATGCGAAAGATAGATTCCACAAAAGTTGCAGAAATGACAAAAAGATTTGAGTTAGATCCAACAAAAAAAGTTGAAGAACTTTCTTTTGGAAATAAGAAAAAGCTTGGAATTGTGATTGCTTTAATGCATGAGCCAAAATTACTTATATTGGATGAACCTACAACTGGACTTGATCCTTTAATGCAACAAATATTTTTAGATACATTGCTTGAAGAAAAGAAAAAAGGTGTAACTATTTTTCTATCCAGTCATATTTTAAGTGAAGTTGAAAAAATATGCGATAGAGTCGCGATTATTCGTGATGGAGTAGTCAATCAAGTATTTGAAATGAACTCAGTCAAACAATTTGAACATAAAGTTGTTTACTTACAACCACCAGTTTTGGATTCAAAAATACATGGTCTTAAGCTTGTTTCTGAAAAAAATGGAAATGGGACATATGATTATCACGGAAATATTGACTTTTTGATCAAAGAACTCGCTAAATATTCATTAACGAATGTCACAATTAGAGATGCCTCTTTGGAAGAAATATTTATTAAGTATTATCAAAAAGAGGTACTATAATGAAGATATTCAGTAAAGAACTATTTAAATTAGAATTCAAACGTAGTTTTAAAGGTTTATTAACTTGGTCTTTGAGCATCGGATTAACGATGGTATTTGTTATTGTTTTGTATCCAATGGTAAAAGATATTTATTCTTCAATTCCAGCACAGTATGCTGATTTTCTCGATAGTTTTGGAGGTATTCCACATAATATATTAGAATATTTTGCAACAGAGGGAGGCTTAATGCTTCAACTGTTTGGCTCTATTTTTGCTGTTTTAGAGGGGTTTAATGCCATTAATCGCGATGAAAGAGAAAAGACTGTTGAAAGTTTATATCAGCTACCATATACAAGAAGCCTATTTTTTAGAACAAAACTGCTTAGAGTATTTACTAATGTTTTAATATTTGCTTTTATTAATTACATCCTTTCCTACATAAGCTTTTTTATTGTAAAAGAATCAATTGATTTTGGTCAGTTTTCATATTTCAATTTACTTAACATGATTCAACTTATTATCATTGCATTTCTAGGATTTGGATTAGCTTGTTTCTTGAAACCTAATCAAAAAAACATGATTGCATTTAGTATTCCTTTTCCGTTATATATTATCTCTGTACTATCAACAATGACGAATAATGCTACCCTTGAAAAGTTAAAATATTTAACACCATTCACATTTTCAAATCCTGTAGATATTTTAAAATCTTCCGCCACTTTTGAGTGGATTAGTTTTGTGGTTTTTTGTTCAC
>JAQUZN010000205.1 GCA_028691315.1 Candidatus Izemoplasmatales bacterium
TCCTTTAAGACTTTTTATAGATCAAACAAAAAGAGGGCTGTCGTATGACAACCCTCTTTAAGAAAATTAATTTGTGAAAAAATTATTCTTTCACAAATTTTGCAGTATGTACACCTGCAGCGTCTCTTACAGTCATAATATAAAGACCTGTTGATAAACCACTAATAGATACACCATCTTTGCCTGTATTAGTGCTATAAGCAACTAATTGTTTACCAGTAATATCAGAAATTGTAATGATGGAATTATCAGCTAAATTAGAAATATACAACATATCTTTTGCTGGATTTGGATATACCGACAATTGATTATCTACAGTTACCTGTTTAATAGCGATTGGTTCTTCAACCGTACCAGCCACATAACCAAAAGTAACAGCAGAAGTAATAGCTAAACTCATCAAGTCTGCATAACCGGTTACACCATAAGTACTTGAATAATAAGGTTCAGTATAATCCTCCGCATAGTTCATCCATCCATCAGCATCATTAAAACTTAAATATGCAGTATATGGTCTAAATGAATTATAGGTTTGACCACGATAGACAGACAACAAATCTACATAATTATTATCAACAGTGGCAGTCAAAGTATCAACTTGTGGCAAATCAATTACAACAAAATATTTACCTTTAACACCAATTGGTTGAGGGAAAGTAACTGAAGTTGGGACTGTATTAGGAGATGCAATATAAGCATTGTTGCCAAGCACACTAGCATAAGTTGCTGTATAGCGCCCAAATTCCCAATTATTGTTTGGACGACCGTTTTCGTCAGCACCCAAGATGCGAATAACACACATTGAATCGGCATAATTTTCCAAATAAGCCTCATAGAATGTAAATGATACACCTGTTAAAGCAGCATAACCATCTTTACCTAATGCCTCAAAACTTTCAGCATATGACATTGGAGAGTGAGTGCTCAATCCAAAAGCACCAATTTTGTTATAAGCTTCTGATGGCGCTAAATTCGTCAAAGTATCAGTTGAAGCAGCCACTGGAGCAAACACACCTTCTGAAGCCAACACTGCGGTAGTATCACCTTCTGCATTCGAAGCCTTCAATGACAAAACAACAGAAGCGTTGGCTGGAATAGTTACAGACATTGCATATGTAGTATCAACAGGAAGACCCCCATCATCTAACAATGCAATTTCAGCGCCAGAAACAGTCCATTTATAATCAGTCGTAAAATTACAATCTGCACTTACATTTACAATAGACGAATCAGATGAAACATATACTTTTGGAGAATCAGCATTTGTACTCCAAGCAGAATTCCAAGCTGCAGCAGTAAAGCCATTAATCATTGGTTTAGGATTCTGAGGTTCAGTAGTAGAAACCATGAAATAATCCATAGCAGCATACCAGGAGTCAGCAGCCCCCTTATGATTAAAACCAAAATAATAAGAACCAGTAGTTGGAACTGTAAATGAAGCTTTAACTAAAGTCCATTCTGGCATACCTACAGCATTAGCACCCGTTTTGTCAATCAAAACAGTTGTATGCGTCGTATCAGCGGTGGCACCCATAGTAATCTTCATATCTTGAGCACCATAAGAATCGGGAGCCATAAAGAATGCTGATACCCAATATGTTACACCTTGAGTTAATTCGACAGGGACATTAGAAATTGCCCAAGCATTGACTGGAGCTTTAGAATCATAATCCGAAACAAGGTACATGTCACCCATAGCTGCCGAAATAGCACCAGTAGAAGTTTTTACACTTGACCCTACATAAAGACCACTGTAATCTGCACTAGCGCCAACCGAAGGAATAAGAGTCCATGTATTATTTTTATCTTCAAAATCTTCTACATAAACAACCGAAGAAGGAAGTTTTGCTGGTGCTACAGACTTTTTAGCAAAACTTGGAAGAGATGTTTCTCCTGAAACATTTTTTGAATCAGACAAAGCGTTAAAAGCTTTTTTCTGAGGTACCATCGCCATCACTGTAACACAGGCAGCGAGCAACATAGTCAACGAGTAAATTTTCGTTTTCATAGTGTTTTTTTTAAAAAAAATTAATAAATAATTAATATAACTTTATTTTTTCTATAAAGAGAGCCTGTTTAGTGTTTTGGTTATGACGTACTGCAATCCATACCTTTGAATGGTTATATTCTTGAGGAATCGCGATAGAACGTTCTACAAAACGTAACGAATCTGGAACAGTAGTAACACCTGCAGGATAAGAGAACGTCAAAGAATCCAAAACAGCAGCTTGGTCACAGTTTGTCAATGTGATTGAATCTGTTGAAATAAGAATAGAATACTTATCACGACAAAAAGCCGCTGTTGTACCTGTTGGATAAACCATAAAATCCAAGTTCATATCTATCCCAATAGTTTTTCCCGGTAGGACAAACAAATTATCTGGCGTATAAATATTTGGGCCCTGTTTTGCATAAGAAATATACCCCTTATGAGTCAACTTAAATGTTGAAAATTCAAAATTACGACCATCTCCATCTTTGTCCACTTGATAAAAACCTTTGCTTTCCCAAACAGATTGATCCATAGTTCCATTCACATCGAGGATGGATGAGTATGTTGAACCAGTTCTGAACAAAGAAGGTTCTCCGTATGTAACACCATTATAGTTAATAGCATAAGTTGCATAAGCATAGTCTGTATTAGGAGATAATCCCTTAAAAATATATTCAAAGTCATCATTAATTACAGAATTTTTCATAGAAATCATATTTCTGCTAGGGATTAATGCCTGCAACACTGCTTTATCAAAACTACCATCGGCCTGATTTAATATAGAATCAGGACAATAAACAAAGCCAAAATCAACAAGGTTAGCATATTCTGATACTGCACCAGCAAACAGTGCTTTAGTCATGTATACATCAGCATCCAATGTAACAACACCCTTCGGCGTTTTGCTAGTATCTACTGAATAATCGTAGTCGCTTTTTATTGGAGATTCTTCACAAGCTGAAAAAATCACCATAAACAAAGCATACACGATTGGCAATAATAGATTAATTTTTTTTTTCATCTTATTTTATTTTATAGATTAATTATCGGTTATTATCATCTTCTCCTATCTCAGAATTTTCTTGTATTTCACTCAATGGAATTTGATAAGTCCATCGAACATCCCCTGCTGAAATTTTTAATAAGCCATCAGGTGT
>JAQUZN010000035.1 GCA_028691315.1 Candidatus Izemoplasmatales bacterium
AAAAATAATGGAGATTCAACTTTCACTGTACAAACACCGATTACAACTACCGCTTTTGCTGCAAGATATGTTAACGCTGCAGATATGGATAATGATGGCGATATCGATATCGTCGCTGCAGTTTATTCTGAAAACCAAATTGTTTGGTTTATGAATAATGGTGACGGTACTTTTACAGAACAAGCATCGCTTTCTACGACTGCACAAGGTGCAATTTGTGTCGAGATCGCTGACTTCAATAATGATGGATATAAAGATGTCGTTGCAGCTGCTTATAATAGTAATAATATTTCTTGGTATTTAAATAATGGAAACGGAACATTTACGGAACAACTAATACTTGCAGTAGGAGTGATTGGAACTTTTCATGTATCTACAGCAGACATGGACAATGATGGTTTCAAAGATATTCTTATCGCAAATAGGAGTCCAAAATACAATTCCTGGTTCAAAAACAATGGCGATGGAACTTTTACAGAACAAGCAAATATAACAACCGGTATTGAATCTAGATTTAATTTTCCAGTAGACTTAGATAATGATGGCGATATAGATGTTATTTCCGCTAGCTTTTATTTAAATAAAGTTCAGATGTTTGAAAATTCACTCACAAATTCTTTAGTTGTCCCAACTGTTCCTACAAAGACAGGTTATACATTTGCAGAATGGTATTCAGATGAAGCCCTAACAACGCTTTATAATTTCGATGCCACTGTATGGAGTGACTTTACTTTATATGCAGATTGGTCAATCAATCAATATTCAGTAGAATATGTTGATTGGAATGATACTGTATTACAAACGGCAGATTACGATTACAACTCTGATCTCTCTTTGGTTAGTGCCCCAGTTGAACCTAGTAGAACGGGTTATTCATTTACCTCATGGAGTGACTTATTACCTGCAAATTTGCCAGCGAGTGATATTACAATTACGGCATTTTATACTATTAACCAATATACGATGACCTTTAATTCAAATGGTGGTAGTTTAGTATCTTCAATTACTGACGATTATAATCAGGTTGTTTTAGAGCCAATTGCTCCGACAAAAACTGGCTATACTTTTGAAAAATGGTACATAGATGCTTTACTAACTACAGAGTATGTTTTTACAACGATGCCGGCAGAAAATATTACGTTATACGCTGGTTATACAATCAACCAATATACGATTAGTTTTGAAACGGATGGTGGAAGTGCCACTTCATCCATTACTGATGATTATGGAGCTATCGTTGCTTCACCTAGCAATCCATCAAAAACTGGGTATACTTTTGATAATTGGTACGTAGATGCCTTACTAACTACGGAGTATGTTTTCACAACAATTCCAGCAGAAAATATCACATTATATCCGGGTTACACTCCAAACCAATATACAATTAGTTTCATTACGAATGGTGGAAGTGCTGTAGCATTTATCACTGATGTTTTTGGACATATTGTATCTGAGCCAATTGCTCCAATTAAAACTGGCTATACTTTTGATAAATGGTACCTAGATGCTTTGTTAACTACAGAGTATGTATTTACGACCATCCCTTCTGAAGATACGACATTATATGCTGGATATACACTTAACCAGTATACTTTATCATATGTTAACTGGAATGGAGCTGTATTACAAACAGCAGACTACGATTACAACTCAGATCTTTCTTTTGTTGTTGCACCAGCCAATCCGTCAAAAACCGGGTATTCGTTTGCCTCGTGGAATGGCTTGTTACCATCGAATATGCCCGCCAATGATATTACAATTACAGCGACTTATACAGTGAATCAATATACAATCAGTTTTAATTCAAATGGCGGAAGTGCTGTAGCTTCAATTACCAGTGATTTTGATCAAGTAATTTCTGAGCCAATCGCACCTATGAAGGCTGCTTATACATTTGATAGGTGGTATACGGATGCTTTATTAACCTCTGAATATGTTTTTGCAACCATGCCTTCTAATAATATAACGATATATGCAGGGTATACAGTCAATCAATATACTTTACAGTATCTCAATTGGAATGGAATGGTATTACAGACTGCACAGTATGCTTTTAATGCGGACTTATCTTTTGTTACACCACCAGCTAGTCCTACAATAACAGGTTATACATTTGTTGGATGGAATGCCATATTACCATCAAATATGCCCGCTAATACATTATCAATTACTCCAATCTTTACCATCAATCAATATAGTTTAGAGTATTATAACTATGATGGAGCCTTATTAGAAACAATAGAAGTTGACTATAATGCTGACTTGACTTTCTTTACAGGTCCAGATACCCCTATTAAAACAGGTTATTCTTTTGCTGGGTGGGATATTTTATTACCATCAAATATGCCTGCTAGTAATGTTGCAATTACCGCAATGTATACTATTAACCAATATACTTTGGCATACGTTGACTGGGATGGAACTATATTACAAGCTTCAGACTATTATTATAATGCTGACTTATCTTCAGTAAGTGTTCCATTAGAACCTAGTAGAACTGGTTATACATTTTCTGGTTGGAGTAAAAATTTACCGCTGTCTATGTCTTCAAGTAATTTGACTATTACGGCACTTTATACCATAAATCAATATGAACTTGAGTATCTAGATTGGGATGGGTTGGTTATTAAATCTAGTCTTTATGATTATAATTTGAATTCAATGTTCATAAGTGCCCCTGAAAATCCAATAAGAATCGGATACACATTTACTGGATGGGATATAACTTTACCAGAAAATATGCCGGCAAGTAGTGTAAGATTAACTGCTACCTACTTGATAAATATGTATACCGTGACATATGTAGACTGGAACATTGCAATCTTAAAATCACAAAGTTTTGACTATGACTCAGATATATCTAGTGGCATTGCGCCAAATGATCCAGTTAGAGAAGGATATACATTTACTGGATGGGATATTACTTTACCAGAAAATATGCCTTCTAGTAATCTTACAATAACGGCCACTTACAAAATAAATCAATATACAATCAATTACGTAGATTGGAATGGATTGGTAATCCATACAGAAATCGTTGATTATAACGTTGAGTTATCTCGTATTCTAGATTTTTCAGATCCTTTTAGAACTGGATATACATTTACGGGATGGAATAATTTATTACCAGAAAACATGCCAGCAAATGATATAACGATTACCCCTGTGTATTCAATCAATCAATATTCGATTGTATTTATGGATTATAATGGTTCAATACTACAAACTTCTAAATACGACTATAATGAAGATTTATCTTCATTAATAGCACCGGAGGTGCAAGAAAGATCTGGTTTAACTTTTGTTTCTTGGAATCCAGCTATTCCTGATAAAATGCCAGCTGCTACACTTGTCCTTCGTGCTACCTATACTGACACCGAAGTTCCAGTTATATCAGATTTAGAAGATCAAAATGTTCACTTGAGTCAAGTGTTAAGTTTTGTATTTCCAGTTCCAATCGTAAGCGATAATATTGATACGACTCCAGTTGTAGAAATAACTTATTATAAAGCCGATGGAGTTACAATTTTAAATGACATTTTTGAAGCATTTGTTGAACTACAAAATGGACATAATATTTATGCAGTATATACGGCAAGAGACGGTTCAAACAACGAATCAAATGAGGTGAAAGTCGTTATTTGTGTTATTGATGATATTAACCCTGTTGTCAGTGGCGTCCAGGATAGCACCGTGTATAAAGCCGGTGAAGTTCTTAATATCAGCTTTAACGAGGGAAATGCAACATTAAATGGGAATACATTCGTAAATGGATCTTCAGTAGATAAAGTAGGAGACTATACTTTGGAAGTCATTGATGAAGCAGGAAACTCCACAACTGTTTCATTTGAAATCAAGGCAAGCAATCAATTGATGTTATTTGCCATTATTGGTTTGTTAGAAACATTAGTTTTTTTATCAATATACTATTACGTCAATAAAGAGTATTAAAAAAAACAACTTAACTTCATAAAAACTGGAATATTTCCAGTTTATATTTCATATTTAAATCAAAATGGTTTAGAAAAGCATATGAATTTGATTTATAATTGAAAATTTTTGATTCAACTGGTAAAATAAGTTTAGTAGAAACGGGAGTGAATTTGATGAAAAAATGGACTTCAAAGAAAACAAGATGGATTGTTGGACTAATTATGGCTTTCTTTTTTATCGTTGTCCTGCCATTTATGAGTTGGCTATTTTTACATCAAATTGGTGTTTCTGAACAACCAGATGTTACTTTCTTTTATCCAAAAGAGTATCTGTTTGATTTAGCAAGTTTATATGGAAGCGAAGGGATTAAACTTTATATCATCTTAAGATACACTTTTGATCTTATTTGGCCCGTTGTTTATACCGTTTTTTTGTTTGTTTTTATAACATATTACTATAAGAATAGTCGTTTTTATTCGTTCGCTATTGCATCTGTTGTTCTATCTGTATTCTTTGATCTATGTGAAAACATCGGTGCGACAATTGTTTTTGCTAAATTTCCGTCCAGACTTGAAGGCGTCGCATTATTTACTTCAGTTTCATCAACTCTAAAATGGGGATTCTTGATTATTGCTTTTACCTTCTTAGTAGCTGGTATCGTCGCAAAACTATGGAAAAACCATATTACTCGTGTAAAAGCGTAGTAAAAATTATTAAATAATAAAATCTAGTGAAGTTAAAAAAATAAATGAAAATATAGGAAATATTGTCTTTTTTTGACTTTATCGAAAAAAAGATTGTAAATTTCAAATAGTTTTGATAAAATAAAACCGCAAGGCAGAGCGAATTTATCGTTTAATGTGTCTTTTAAGGATGTGATTTCATGAACTTACTAAAAATTAATAACCTAAAAAAGACGTTTGGCGGTAGTATTCTATTTGATAAAGTTTCTTTGGAAGTGAATCGTGATGATAAAGTCGCGCTCATTGGCCGAAATGGGGTTGGGAAATCCACCCTTATCAAAATGATATTAGGAGATATAGCCCCAGATTCTGGGGATATTTTTATTTTTGGGGACACAGTTATTGGCTATTTAAGTCAAGATGTCTTAAGCGATAAAGATCTATCCTTGATTGAAGAAGTCTCGCTTGTTTTTCAAGAAATAATCGACTTGGAGAACCAAATTCAAGCAATGCTGATAACCCTTGAAAAAAATCATGATGAAATTACTTTAGAAAAATATAGTCGCATGGAAGAACGTTATCGGTTCAAAGGTGGGTATGAGTATCATACCTTCATTGATATGATTCTAACCAAATTTGGATTTTCAAAAGAAGATTACTATAGAAAAGTAGCTACCTTTTCTGGTGGTGAAAAAACCAGAGTCGCATTTGCAAAGTTATTGCTTACAAAACCAGACATTTTATTACTTGATGAACCCACGAATCATATGGATATCGAAATCATTGAGTGGCTAGAAGATTATTTAAAGCATTATGATGGTGCAGTATTTGTCGTCACTCATGATAAGTATTTTATCAATAAAATCGTGAATAAAATCTATGAAATAGATCAATTTACCCTTCATGTATATTATGGAAAATTTGATGACTATGAGATTGAAAAAGTAAGAAGATATGAAATTTTGATGAAGCAATTTATTCGTCAAAACAAACAAATTGATCATCTTCAGAGTTTTGTGGATCGGTTCAGGTATAAAGCCACTAAAGCTAAAAGCGCTCAAGATCGGATCAAAAAAATAAATCGAATCGAACGTATTAGCAAACCGACTATTGGACATCAATCCGTTAAAATGGCTTTTCATAGTAAAAGACCAACTGATGCGATCATTTTAGAAACACATGACCTAGCAATTGGTTATGAAGATGCGTTATTTAAACATATTGAATTTTCAATGCGAGGATTTGAAAAAATCGGTATTATCGGTCCAAATGGAATTGGCAAATCGACCTTCATAAAAACAATTATTGATGAAATTAATCCAATTGATGGCGAAGTTGTCTTCAATAAAACTTTAAAAATTGGGTATTTTGATCAAAATATCGAATACCTTGACACTTCGAAAACCGTTTTAAATTTAGTACATGATATTTACCCAACTAAAACCCAGGGAGAAGTTCGAGGGTTACTTGCAAAAGTTTTATTTGTAGGGGAAGATGTATTTAAACTCGTGAGTGTTTTAAGTGGCGGAGAAAGAGTAAGGCTAAGACTGTTACTATTGATGCTCGAAGAGCCAGAATTGCTGATTTTAGATGAACCAACGAATCACTTGGATATTGAGACAAAGAATATCGTGGAAGACGTCTTTGAAGAATACATCGGTCCAATTATATTTATTTCGCATGACCGTTATTTTATTAATAAAGTCGCGACAAAAATTGTATCATTAACAGATACTGCATTTGATGTGTTTGATGGTAATTATGATGAGTTTAAAAACTTTCAAGAGTCAAAAATCCCCAAGAAAACAGAGACAATTAAGAAAGAAAAAACGGTTTCGTCGACGAAAATGATCAAAGATTTAGAAAAAAAAATCGATGAATTACAAAAACAAAAAGAAAACGCTTCTAAATCACTTTTTTTATCTGAAGTATACCTAGATAAAATAAAATACCAAGAAACAGAAGAATTAATCTCTAATTTTGAGAAAGAAATAGAGAAGCTCTTTGAAAAGATACTTTTATTGTCAGATGATTAAACTTCTTAGTCTCATTTGAGAAGAATTATGCTACAATACTATTGTAGTTGAAGAAGGAGATGTTAACAATGTTACCACTTATGGTCGTTAATGATACTTCGGTGGAAATCCCACCTAAGATCCAGACAAGAGAAGTTGTTCGTGCCATCATGATAGCTGATGGAAAAATATTATTAATGTTTTCTAATAGAGACCAAATGTATGGGACCCCAGGCGGCGGAATTACGCTTGGAGAGTCTAAGTTAGATACTTTATATCGAGAGTTGTTAGAAGAAGTTGGCGCTCAAAAAATAAAAATTATTGAGAATATTGGATCAACCGAAGAAATTAGGTTATCTAGAAGTTTATTAAAACCAATGAAAATTTTAACCGACTATTATCATGTAGAAGTGTTGGATTTTGCTGATTCATCGCTGGAAGAACATGAGGAAGATATGGGTTTAGAACCAATGTGGGTTTTAATCGATGAAGCAATTAAAAGAAATGAAATGCAATTAGATTTCTTAAGGCCATCGAATATCACATTTTACTATACTCAAACAAAGATGTTAAAGTATATAAAAGATAGATTTGGACTTTAGTCCGAATTTATTTTTTGCGAAAGGGTGATAAATATGATTGAAAAACTAAAAAACACACTTAAGAGTGTGATAGAATCGGGACTTAAAAAAGAGTATAACGAGGACTTCGTTGTAATTGTCGAAGAACCAAAAAGAGCAGATCAAGGCGATATTTCAGTCCCTGTTTTTTCGGTCGTAAAGCAACTGAAAAAGCCTCTACCAGAGGTAGTTGGTTTAATCACTAGTATAATTAAAGAGAGTGAATATTCTGTGCTTTTTAGTGAAGTTTATGCAATTGGTGGGTTCATCAATTTAAAGCTGAATAAACAAACTGCTTCCAAAAAAATAATAAATGAATTTTTCGAAAGTACAACTCCAGTTGGGTCATCCTCTATAGGAAATGGAAAAACCATCTGTATGGATTATTCCTCACCAAACATTGCTAAATCATTTTCAATTGGACATCTACGTTCAACAATTATTGGCGCAGCGATTGGGAATATACTGGAAAAATGTGGCTATACAGTTGTGAGAATTAACCATTTAGGCGATTTTGGTACGCAATTTGGGAAGATTATTTACGCATATCTACACTATGGAAACGAAGAACTTGTAAAGAAAAATCCAATTGAAGAATTGGTGAAGTTATATGTGGAATTTCATGAATTAGCGAAGGAAAATCCATCGTTAGAAGATAGCGCTAGAGAGATTTTTAAAGAACTTGAACAAAAGAATCCTAAATACGTTGCTTTGTGGACGTGGTTTAGAGAAGAATCACTAAAAGACTATATGGAGATATACAAATTATTAAATGTATCGTTTGATTCATATGATGGCGAAGCCTTTTTTTATGATAAGACGAAGCCAATCATTCAAGAATTGACGGATAAAAATTTGCTTGTCTTAGATCAAGGCGCAATGATTGTGGATTTAGGCGAAGATTTTCCACCGGCATTAATTCAAAAAAGCGATGGATCGACGCTATACATAACGCGTGATTTAGCGGCATTGTTTTACCGAAAAAATACGTATCATTTCGATAAGGTGCTCTATGTTGTCGGAAATGAACAAAAATTATATTTCGAACAAATTAGAAAAGTGGTCGATTTAATGGGCTATCCTTACAAAGATGAAATTATTCATATTAATTTTGGACTTGTATTACAAGATGGCAAGAAAATGTCCACCAGAAAAGGCAAGATTGTTAGACTGATTGATGTATTAACCGAGGCAACAAGCCTTAGCTTAAACTACATTAATGAAAAAAATCCCGATTTAGAGAATAAAGAAGAAATTGCATCTAAAATCGGTATTAGTGCGGTCATTTTTAATGACCTTAAGAATTATCGTGCAAATGACTTCGAGTTTAATTTAGAAGATATGGTTAATTTTTCTGGACAAACCGGTCCGTATTTACAATACACCTCTGTCAGAATCACGTCGATTCTGCAATCTGTAGGGTACGTTCCAACAGAAAATTTAGATTATACTCTTTTTGATGATGAACAAACATTTGAGATGTTGAAAGCATTAAGTGTTTATGATGAAGTTATTGAGAAAAGTGCACAAGAGTATGCGCCAAGTGTGCTCGCTAAATATTTATTAAATTTATCAAGTCTGTTTAACACTTTCTATGGTAAGGAAAAAATTAATGTTCCTAATGCTTTTGAAAGAAATACAAAACTGACTTTGTTATATATCGTAAAAAGCATTTTAGATGATGGCATGAAATTACTTGGTATGCAAATCATTGATAAAATGTAAAAAAAACTTAGAATCCATATCGCATAAGGAAAAGAGGTGAAAGATATGGAAAACACAATAGATCCAAACCAAGCGCCTAAGAAGAGTGTAGGCAGGAGTCTCGTCTTAATGTTTCAGTGGATGGGAAAATCTTGGCCATTATTAATTACCGCGTTTGTCTTTTTATACTTTATATCTTATATTCGTACAATTACGCCTTTATTTGGGCAGCACATTATAGATGTTATATTAGGATACAGTAATGGTGGCTCAAAATTACCACCGTTCTTCCTTCAATTTATTCAAGATCCTACAGTTGGAAAGCAGTTATTACTTACAGCATTGTTAATTGTCGCAGTTGAATTCGTTCGAGCAATTTTCATCTTTTTGAGAAGAACTGTAACCGCTGTATTTGCGGAGAAAGTAGGATATCGTTTAAGAAACAATTTATATGTTCAATTAGAAAATCTAGGATATAAATTCCACTCTCATGTGGAAACAGGAGATTTGATCCAACGTTGTACTACCGATGTTGAATCTTATAAAAATTTTATTTCAAATCAAATTATTGAAGTTGTTAGACTTGTATTATTAGTAGGATTATCTATTTATCAAATGGCAAAACTTAATACTCAACTAATGTTTATATCTTTAATTATTGCACCAGTCATTTTAACCATCGCAATTTTTTACTTTAAGAAAGTAGAAAAAATGTTTCAAGTAATTGAAGCAAATGAAGGAAAAATGACAACTCATGTACAAGAAAACGTGAGTGGCGCAAGAGTAGTAAAAGCATTTGCTAATGAAAGTTTTGAAGTTCATAAGTTTGAAGGACTGAACAGAAAATTCACTGATTCGGATTATCATTTAGTGAAAAAAATGGCTATTTTCTGGAGCGGAACAGATTTTATTTGTTTCGCACAATTCTTCTTAATCGCGATTACTGGAATTGTATATGCAACTAAAGGAATTATCTCAGTAGGCGTATATATTGCCTTTTTAGCTTATGCAGGAAATATTATTTGGCCCATGCGTCAATTAGGACGTTTGGTGGGAGATTTTTCAAAGGCAACAGTCTCAGTATCTAGATTAGACAAAATTATATCGACAAAAGATGAGTATGTGTTAGAAGTCAATCAGACTGAACCAAAAATTACTGGTAATGTTAAGTTTGATCATGTTGGGTTCAAATTTGATGATTCAACTTATTCACAGTTAGAAGATATAAATTTTGCGGTTAACAAAGGTGAAACGATTGCCATTGTTGGTAGAACTGGTTCAGGAAAATCAACGCTTATGCATTTAATGGTACGTTTACTTGATAACCAAGAAGGTGTTATTTCTCTAGATGGTGTTGATGTCAAAAATATTGAGAAACATTATCTTCGTTCCAATATTGGTATTATTTTACAAGAACCATTTTTATTCTCGAAAACAGTTGAAGAAAATATCGGCATTTCAAATAGGGGTGTCGAGATTAACCGAGTTGAGGAAGTCGCAAAGATTGCTCACGTTCATGATGATATTCTTCATTTTGAACTTGGCTATCAAACGATGGTTGGCGAGCGCGGAGTCACATTATCTGGTGGTCAAAAACAACGGGTTGCAATTGCAAGAATGTTATTAAAACCAAAACCAATTTTGATTTTTGATGACTCACTTAGTGCAGTTGATACCGAAACAGATATTCAAATTAGAAATGCATTAAAAAAAGAGTGGAAAGATTCCACTGTCTTTATCATTACTCACAGAATTACGACAGCGAAAGAAGCTGACCGGATTTTAGTCCTTGATGAAGGAAAAATCACGGAGTCAGGAAGCCATAAGGAATTATTGGCTCTGAATGGATTATATAAAAAAATATGGGATATTCAATCTAGGATTGATTTCCAAGTAGAGGACGGTGATATTTAATGGATGAACATCTATTAGATGAAGAGAGTTTTACGTCCCAGAAGATTGATTGGAGTGTATGGAAAAAGATTTTTAGTTTCATGAAACCTTTAAAGAAGAAAATTTTATTTGCAATCCTTGCAATGATTGTTCTTGCCGCAACTGATGTAATTTATCCTTATATCTCAAAGTTTGCGATTGATGGAATCATCAATCCAAATATAGCAGCTGGAACTCAAGATTTATCGCTTCTAAAATACTTTGTGTTGTTCTACGTAGTCTTTATGATTATTCAAGCTACTATGGTATATATATTTATTGTGCTAGCTGGTAAAGTTCAAGTCGAACTGGCATATAATATTCGTAAAAAAGCCTTTAAACATTTACAAGAACTGCCTTTCTCTTATTATGACAGAACAAGAACTGGATGGATTATGGCTCGTATGACCTCTGACTCCAGAAACTTAAGTGAAATCTTGTCCTGGGGAATTATCGATTTAACATGGGGATTATTTTTGATGGTAATATTAATTATTGTCATGCTTGTTATTAACCCGATTCTAGCGTTAATTACCTTTGCAATTGTCCCTGTACTAATGATTATTTCAACGTACTTTAGAAAATATATTTTGAAATCGTATCGTTCAATCCGTAAGGTGAATTCGAAAATTACTGGGGCATACAATGAAGGCATTACTGGTGCTGTAACGACGAAAACATTAGTATTAGAAGATTCAAATTTTAAAGATTTTGATTTATTGACATCCGATATGAGACGCCAGTCGATTAAGGCCGCAATCTTCCAAGGATTATACTTTCCAAGCGTAATCTTCTTAATTGCGATAGGAACAGCTTTAATCTACTATGCTGGTGGAAACATGGTTCTTAATTCAGTCATCAGCGTAGGTACTTTATATTTGTTTTCAAGCTATGTTTGGCAGTTTTTTGATCCAGTTAACAACATTGCGACATTCTTTGCTCAATTCCAACAAGCTCAAGCATCTGCTGAACGAATTGTATCACTGATTGAAACAAAACCAGATATTGAAGATTCTCAAGCTGTTATTGAAAAATATGGAACTTTATTTGATTATAAAAAAGAGAATTTTGAGTCCATTAAAGGTGATGTCGAATTTAGAAATGTATCCTTCAAATATCATGTCGGTGAAAAAGTGTTAACCGATTTTAATCTGAAAGTACATGAAGGCGAATCAATCGCTTTGGTTGGACAAACTGGTGCTGGTAAATCCACAATTGTGAATTTAATTTGCCGCTTTTATGAACCAACAGAAGGTAATATATACATTGATGGTGTTGATTACAAGGAACGAAGCCTAGGGTGGCTACATTCTAACCTTGGTTATGTTTTACAATCACCGCATTTGTTTAGTGGATCTGTAATGGAAAATATCCGTTATGGAAACCTTGAATCTACAGATGATGAAGTCATTGCGGCTGCCAAGGCAGTAGAAGCACATGAATTCATTATGAAGTTTGAAAAAGGGTATGAAACTGAATGTGGTGAAGGTGGATCAAGGCTATCTGTAGGTCAGAAACAACTTGTTTCATTTGCGAGAGCAATTCTTGCGAATCCAAGGATTTTAGTTCTTGATGAAGCAACATCATCAGTAGACACAGAAACAGAAAAATTGATTCAAACCGCGATTAATAAACTACTAAAAGGAAGAACAAGTTTCATCGTTGCCCATCGTTTATCAACGATTGTTCATAGTAACCGGATATTAGTTTTAGAAGATGGAAAAGTTATTGAAGATGGAACCCATTCGGAATTAATCGCTAAAAAAGGTCATTATTACCAACTATACACAAACCAATACTCTGAAGAAATGTTAGAACTCTCGATTAGATAAATAAAGTCACCTGCAAAGGTGGCTTTTTTTCTTGGATTTTTGAAGAACGCAAAAAAATACTTTTCTTTTTATATAAAAATGTGTATAATAATGATTGCTATGCCGGTGTGGTGAAATCGGTAGACACGCCAGACTCAAAATCTGGTGCCCTTAGAAGCGTGTCGGTTCGAGTCCGACCACCGGTACCACAATCAAATTGAGTTATGCGAATGTTTGCGTAACTTTTTTTTTAGTGTCTAAAATTGTTTCTATTTCATAGTATTATGCATGTAAAGCGATATATTCAGACGCATAGGTATTGAGAAAATCCAAGGTTTTTGATACAATTTATAATGTTGCTCGAATGACTAATTTAAGATATTAGTGTATAATACATTACATAATCTTATGAATACTCATTGATTTAGAATGGAAGTGATGATTTTGGATTTAATTTCAAAGAAGAATCAACCGCCTGGAAGTCCTATCTACACTGGTGTTCACCAGGTTGAGACATTAATCACCCATATTGTATATAACAAAGATGAATTAAAAAAGGTTGATAGCCTATCCCTTGAGCCAGGACATAATAACTGGTTTATTTTTAAAGGCCTAAATGATACTCAAAAGATAAAATCAATTTGCGAAGAGTATAATGTCGACTCTTTGGTCATGGAGGATATATTAAATGTCAATCAACGTAATAAAATTGAATTTTTTGAAACATATATTTTTGCCGTGGTAAGTTATGCCTATTTACACGAAAATCAAATCCTTCATGACTATTTATCGGTTTTAATGTTTAAAGATAAAGTATTTACTTTCCACGAACACAATATCAACTTGTTTGAAGAAGTATACAAACGGCTTGAAAATAATAAGGGTATCATTCGTAGTGTTAACCACGATTACTTATTCTATGTTATTCTTGATACTATCATTGATAACGATATCGTGGTAGAAAGAGAAATATCAAACCGGACGGCTAAACTAGAAGAAGATATTATTGCTCTTGAATCAACAGATCAAACATTATTATATAATTCAAGAAAAGAACTACTGTTTCTAAAAAAGACGATAGATCCAATATATGAGAGTTTTACCAAAATGGAGTATAAGACTTGCCCTTTAATTGCTAAAGAGCTCTACAAGTACTTTGGGGATATTTCCGACCACATTAAGCGAACTTACGAAGAAATAAATATTGAACGTGAATTACTTCGCAATTTACTTGATGTTCATATGAATAATGTGTCAAACAAGATGAATGCAATTATGAAAACATTGACGATTTTTTCTGCTATATTTATTCCGCTTTCGTTTTTAGCGGGTGTTTTTGGAATGAATTTTGTTGAATTTCCGCTTCTAAGCAAACCTTATGGATTAACGATATTTATAGGCATTTGTCTTACGATTGCAATTACAATGGTTTTCTATTTTAGAAATCGTAAGTGGTTTTAAACATTTTTTTCTAGGAGGGTATGATGGAAAAACGTGCTTTTATATATCAAATGCCTTACCTAGGAATCCTAGGATTTTTAGCTTTATTTTTTTGGACATTTAAACTGGAGTATATTGGTATACCTTTGTTTTTGGTATGGTTTGTAATTTTACTAATCACCAAAAAAGATTCATCTCCGTCTATTCCAGTTTTGTTTTCTTCACTATTTATGATTAGTCAAACAGAATGGAGTTTTAGTCAAATTCCATTGTATCTATATTTTACTCCAGTGATGATTTTACTAGGGTTTATCATTCATATTATCAAATTTAAAGTCAGGCTTTTTTATGGGAAACTTTTACTTGGTCTTATTTTGTTTTTAGTAGCAATGCTTTTATCAACGATAAA
>JAQUZN010000036.1 GCA_028691315.1 Candidatus Izemoplasmatales bacterium
TTTTTTTATTTATGTAATTCTGTAATAACGAAATCATCTTTAACATCTAATAAGTATAAATGATCCGGAATAATGGTGGAATTAATCATTCCTTTTGCGATGAGAGTTTCGATATTTCTTTGAATATATCTTTTTATTGGTCTTGCGCCATATTCTGGATCATATGCATCATCAATTATTTTTGTTTTAGCTTTTTGTGAAAATTCAATTTCGATGTTCTTGGATTGGATACGATTTGATAGATCAACTAGCATTTTATCAACAATCAGTATCTGCGTATTGAAATCCAAAGAATGGAAAATTACAATCTCATCAATTCGATTAATGAATTCAGGCTTGAATGACTTTTTCACTAGACTCATGACTTTATCTTGAGAATGTTCATCATTTTGAATCAGATATTCACTACCTAGATTTGAAGTCATAATAATAATCGTGTTTTTAAAGTCAACTATTCGTCCTTGACTATCTGTTAATCTTCCATCATCAAGTATTTGGAGTAAAACATTGAATACTTCAGGATGAGCTTTTTCAACTTCATCGAATAAAACAATTGAATATGGTTTTCTTCTAATTGCTTCAGTTAATTGACCACCTTCATCATAACCAACATACCCTGGAGGTGCTCCAAGCAATCTTGAAACCGAAAAAGACTCCATATATTCGCTCATGTCAATTCTAACAATCTGATTTTCACTTGAGAATAATTGTTCGGCTAATGCTTTGGCAACTTCGGTTTTACCAACACCGGTTGGTCCAAGAAACATAAAAGAACCTATCGGACGATACTCATTCTTGATTCCAGCCCTTTGCCTAATAATTGCATCTGAAATTAACGAAATTGCTTCGTCTTGTCCAATCACTCGTTTTTTAAGCATTTCATCTAGATGAAGAAGCTTTTCAACGTCTCCTTGTAATAATTTAGAGACCGGAATACCAGTCCAATTTCCTACTATTTTTGCAATATCACTTTCAGTAACAACTTCACTTATTAAGTGATTATCAAAAAGAGAAGTAAGTTCAGCAATTTGTTTTTCAAGTGAAGGAATTTTCGAGTACTGTAATTCCGCTGCTTTCGAGTAATCAGAAAGATTTAAAGCGTTTTGTAAATTCGTTTTTAAGCCTTCGAGTTTCAATTTTAACTCTTTGACTTTTTCTAGTTCTTTTTTTTCTTTTTCCCACTGGGTACGAATTTTAGTATCTTGCTTTTTATATTCAGATAATTCTAAATCTAATTTTTTTAGTCTGTCTTTACTAACGGCATCTGTTTCTTTTTCAAGTGCCCTTTTTTCAATTTCTAATTGCATTATTTTTCTTGTTATCGTATCTAGCTCAGAAGGCATAGAATCGATTTCCATTCGAATTGAAGCACAAGCTTCGTCGATTAAGTCAATCGCTTTATCAGGTAAAAATCGGTCAGTAATGTAACGTTCCGAAAGCACAGCACTTGCAATAATAGAACCATCACTGATATGTACTCCATGATGAGCTTCAAATCTATCCTTAAGACCTCTTATAATAGAAATAGTATCTTCAATAGTCGGTTCAACAATTAGTACTTTTTGAAACCTTCGTTCTAGTGCACTATCTTTTTCAATATATTTACGGTATTCGTTGAGTGTTGTAGCACCAATACAGTGAAGTTCTCCACGAGCAAGCATTGGTTTCAACATATTTGATGCATCCATTGCACCATCAGTCCTACCTGCGCCTACAATCATATGAATTTCGTCAATAAATAAGATAATCTCGCCTTCTGAGTCTTTAATTTTTTGAAGAACAGCTTTTAGTCTTTCTTCAAATTCTCCCCTATATTTAGCGCCAGCTAATAGACTAGCGAGATCTAACTCGTAAACAATCTTGTTTTGTAATCCTAATGGGACATCTTTATCGACAATTCTTCTAGCAAGCCCTTCGACAATAGCTGTTTTTCCGACTCCAGGTTCTCCAATTAGCACGGGATTATTCTTTGTTTTTCGAGATAAAATCTTGATGACTCTCCTGATTTCCTCTTCTCTACCAATTACAGGATCAATTTTGCCATTTTTGACTTCAGTAATTAAATTTCTTCCAAATTTATCAAGTACATTTGGATCATTTTGATAATTATCCATTTCTTGATTATTCATAAAAATCACCTCTTTTTATATCAAATATATTATATCATAAATAATTAGCACTGTCAATACGAGAGTGCTAATTCTGTGATAAAAAGAAAGCAGTTTTTTACTCTGCTATATCTTATAATTGTTCTAGTAATTCTAATGGGTGATCCTTTGCATTCACTTTACGAAGTTCTTTTATTACTTTTCCAGTTTCATCTATAACAAAAGTACTTCTTTCAATCCCTAAGTATTTTTTCCCATACATGGATTTTTCTTTCATAACATCAAAAATGGTTATTAATTCTTCATAAGGATCGCTTAAGAGAAGAAGGTCAAGTTTTTCTTTTTCGATAAAGTTAAGATGAGACTTAATTGAATCCCTACTAACGCCAATAATTGTATAACCTTTTTTTGAAAACGCACCTTTCAGTTTCGTAAATTCATTTGCTTCTAAAGTACATCCAGAAGTATTATCCTTAGGATAAAAATATAATACTACCTTTTTACCTAAAAAATCTCTTAATCGATGATTTAAGTTATCTGAACCAAGTAATTCTATGTCTAAATATTCCATTATTATTATCTCCTTTATACTATTAATCATATCAAGTACATTTGTCTTTTTCAAGAAATTCGCATAACTATTTCATAATACCTTCTGTTTGACTGTTAACAGAATATTATGATATAATAAATTATGCTTTTCTTATTGAAAGGAAGACTATATGGAGCGTATAAAAACTGATTTACTTATTATCGGAGCAGGTCCTGGTGGATATGTTGCTGCGTTATATGCACAAAAGAAGGGTCTTAAAGTTACTTTAGTTGAAAAAGAATTTATTGGTGGTACTTGCTTAAATGTTGGTTGTATTCCAACAAAATCTCTAGTAAAATCTGCACATCTATATGACGATGCACTTCATTCAGAAGAATATGGCATCACTGCTAAAGATGTGATGATTGATATGGAAAAAGTTATTTCAAAAAAGAATTTTATCACAAAGCAACTTGTCGATGGTATTTCTTTTTTACTGAATAAGTATGGAGTTGAGGTCGTTTTTGGCAATGCATCTTTTATAAATGATAAAGAAGTTCTCGTTACGTTTAGAGATAAAGATATTATTTATGAACCTACGGATATTATTATTGCGACTGGAGCATCTTCAAGACACTTACGTATTGAAGGGCTTGATATTGATAACGTGATGGATTCTACTAAACTATTAGATAATGATAATCTTCCAAAAACACTAAACATTATTGGTGGTGGAATCATCGGAATGGAATTTGCTTTTATTTATGGAAAATTAGGAGTAGAAGTAAATGTCATTGAGTACTTACCAAGTATTTTACCAACTATTGATAAAGATATATCTCAACGATTAATTCGTTTTGCGAAAATGAGTCACATATCAATTCATACTTCTGCCGAAGTTAAGAAGATTGAAAAACTTGAAAACGGGCAAGCTAGAGTTCATTACCTTCAAAAGGAAAGCACTAAATTTTTAGATGCTGATATTGTGCTTGAAGCTGTAGGTAGAGCACCAAATATGGATGGATTAAATCTTGAAAATACAAAAGTTGAATTTTCTAGAAATGGTATTAAAGTAAATAAATATATGAAAACAAATATCGCTCATATTTATGCAATTGGTGATGTGACGAATATCATGCAGTTGGCTCATGTTGCATCTCATCAAGGGATATGCGCTGTAGATCACATTCTTGGAAAAGACAAAGAGATGAGTTACCTGTTTATTCCTTCCGTAATTTTTACTACTCCACAAATTGCAACTTCTGGTGCAAGTGAGTTAGATTTGATTAAAAGTGAAACACCATATCATGTTTTTAAAGTTCCTTTTTCTGCAAATGGGAAAGCGGTTATTATGAATAATGCTTTTGGATTTATTAAATTATTGATTGAGAATGAATCTTCAAAAGTAGTAGGAGTAGCTGTTTTTGGGGATGATGCAGAGCATTTAATTGCCACATTAACTGTAATGATCCAAAACAATCTTTCACCAGAGCAAATCAAAGAAACGGTGTTTGCACACCCCACAACTTCAGAACTAATTCATGAAACTGCGCTTGGATTATTAAATGAAGCAATTCACTTCGTAGAATAGATACTTATAAAGCCATAAAAATTTATGGCTTTTATATTTATTTGAAATACCACTTACATTGACAAATACTTTGTATTAGCATATAATAAAAGTTAATTTTGTGAAGATTTGGAGGAAATTTGGATGATTTATTTAGACTATAGTGCTACCACCCCAGTAGATCCAAATGTACTGGATTATTTTGTTGAAACGAGCAAACATTTTTTTGGAAATCCTAATTCTAAACATCTATTAGGAATTGAATCCGAAAATCAAATCAAACAAACATCCGCTAAAATCTTATCACTATTAAATATGGAAAATAGTGAGGTTATCTATACTAGTGGTGCAACTGAAGCCAATAATTTAGCGATTAAAGGCGTTGCCAATAAATATAAAAATCAAGGTATGCATCTTATTACTTCTCCTTATGAACATTCATCTACAGTTGCAAGCTTTAGTTATCTAACAAATCTTGGATTTGAAGTAGAGGTTCTTGAATCTAGAAATGATGGATTAATAGATTTAGCTGAGTTAAAAAGGAAAATTCGAAAAGATACTATCCTTGTGTCTATTGCATTAATTAATAGTGAAACAGGCATTGTCCAACCGCTTGAAGAAATATCTCAAATAGTAAGAAGTAATCCTACAACTATTTTCCATTCAGATATGACACAAGCCATTGGAAAAATTCATGTGAACGCAAATCTAGTCGATTTGATGACATTTGCTGCGCATAAGTTTTATGGAATTAAAGGGATTGGGGCTCTAATTCGAAAAAATACAGTTCAGTTAGAACCAATTATACATGGCGGTACAAGTACCACATCTGTTCGTAGTGGAACTCCTGCGACTCCTCTTATCTTGTCACTTGGAAAAGCACTCGAATGTGCATATGAAAATTTTGATGATAAGTTTAGTCATGTTGTTCATTTAGCAGAGTATTTAAGAAATGAACTGACTCATTGCCCAAATGTGTTCTTAAATAGCACGAATGATTCAGTTCCGCATATAATTAATATTTCACTAATTACCGTAAACTCGATTGCACTTCAGAATTTCTTACAACGACGAGGAGTCTATGTTTCAACACAATCGGCATGTAGTTCTTCTAATGGCTATTCGCAATTGATATACAAGATGACTGGTGATGACTTGCGAGCAAAATCTAGTATTCGTATATCTTTATCATACTTAACTTCTTTACAAGAGGTTATCAATTTTATAAGTATATTTAAAGAAGAGGTTCAAAATGCAAGTCATTAGATTTACAGCACTTTGGTGCACAAGTTGTTTGTTAATGAAGTCTAGATGGAATACCTATTTTAGTTCTATTAAACAAGCTCAAATTACAGATATAGACTTTGATGATCAAAATGATATTTGTAATCTGTATAAGATAGGCAATATTTTACCTGTAATGATTGTTCTGAATGAAAAAAAAGAAGAAGTATTAAGAATTGTTGGTGAAAAAAGTTTGAAAGAATTACATCTTTTACTTGATGAGGTGCTTGAATGAAATATTTAACGAAGGTTTTTCTATTTCTATTACTGATATCATTATTTATTCCTTTTACTTCAAAGAATGTTCAAGCAATTAATCAAGTAAATATTTATTTTTTTTATGACGAAGCATGCCCACATTGTTATGATGAGGGTTTATATCTAGATGAATTAGAAATTACTTACCCTAATATCGTTGTAACAAGGTATGAAGTCGCTTCAAACCCAGATAACAGTCAGTTATTTGAAAATGTAAAAGCAGTCTTTGACACACCTAGTGCTTTAACGCCATATACTGTTATTGGCGGTGTGGCTTTAGTAGGCTATAATGACCAAATTTCAGCTGATATTGAAAAATTGATAAAAAGATATTCAAATAATGACTACGTCGATATTTTTTACAAAATGATGAATGATATTCCTATTCTAAATTCTGATTTTGATTCAATAGAAATTCAACCCGGAGATACAATTTATATAAAGTATATTGGTGATATTAATATTGATGCTTTATCTTTGTTTGTTGCAGCGATAGTCGTCGGTATTGCAGATGGATTTAACCCATGTGCAATGTGGGTATTAATCTTCTTAATTACAATGCTACTGAATCAAAAAAATCGCAAGAAATCATGGATTTTAGGCATTACATTCTTGTTTACTTCAGCGCTTATATACTTCTTAATTATGGTAGCTTGGTTAAATATCGCAATCCAAGTGACAACGATTGTTTGGATAAGGATTATCATTGGATTAGTTGCATTATTTTTTGGTGGAAGCCATATAATTAAGTTTATTAAGGATTCAAAAAAGAAAGACATTGGTTGTGAAGTAACAGATCAAGTTCAAAAGAAGAAATTGATTGATAAAATCAAAAAGATTGTTCTTGAACAAAAAATGTTTATTGCATTAATCGGAATTATCACTTTAGCGATATCTGTTAATTTGGTGGAACTTGCATGTTCTGCAGGGCTTCCATTATTATTTACCCAAATTCTTGCTTATCATCACTTATCTACAGTTGCATATTTTGGATATATTCTTCTATATATACTTTTCTTTTTAATTGATGACTTAGCCATTTTTATTATTGCAATGATTACATTAAAAGTAACAGGCATTTCTAATAAATATTCAAGAATTTCAACGATTGTTGGTGGAATCATTATGTTTGTTATTGGCTTCTTATTAATCTTTTTCCCGGCAATAATAATGTTTAATTTTTAATAGTTGCTCTGAAAAGGGCAACTTTTTTTTAGGCATCTAGTACATGATAATATGGATGACATGGTATAATAGAGCTGTGAAAGAAGTGATTAATATGGATTTATCTAAAGCTACAAATATTATCCTTGAGGATTATAAAAATAACCCAATTGTGAAGGACCATTGTTCATGTCGTTTACCTTCAAATACTGAGATTAAGAAAATAATCATGTTATCCAAAGAACTATTGTTTCCTGGATATTTTTCGAAGAAAAACACCAAGAAATATGGTAGTAATGTTGACACAAAAAGAATTGTAAAGAAATTACATAAGATTTTAAAAGTTCAGATTTCGTACGCATTACTTTATATTGCAGATGAAGAAAAGAATAAGGATACCGTAGAACAATCATGTATGCTATGTGTACAGTTTATTGAAAAGATGCCTTCTATAAGGAAGACCCTTCATTTTGATCTTGAAGCGCATTATTTAGGTGATCCCGCAGCTTATAATCGTGATCAAATTGTCGTAAGTTATCCTGGCTTTTACGCAATTTTAATTTATCGTTTAGCACATGCCTTACAAAATCTAAATGTCCCAATTATCCCAAGAATGATGACTGAGTTTGCTCATCGTGAAACTGGAATTGATATCAACCCAGGTGCTGTTATCGGAGATTATTTCTTTATTGATCATGGAACTGGTGTAGTTATTGGCGAAACTACCATTATTGGCAATCATGTTCAAATCTATCAAGGAGTTACCCTTGGAGCCCTTTCAACGAGAGGCGGACAGTATCTTAAAGGCAAAAAAAGACATCCAACAATTAAAGACTTTGTAACAATATATTCTGGTGCATCTATTTTAGGAGGTGAAACTGTCATTGGCTCTAATTCAACTATTGGTAGTAATGTATTTATAACTGGTTCTTTACCAGAAAACAGTAAAGTGTCGATTAAAATACCTGAACTTGTCATAAAAACAAACGAAATAAGAAAGGATCCATCTCATGAATATAGCAAATAATATCACTGAAACAATTGGGAATACTCCTTTAGTTCGGTTAAATAGAATTGAAAAGCATTTTAACTTAAAGGCAAATCTTTATGCGAAAGTTGAATTTTTTAACCCAGGAAGTTCCGTGAAAGACCGGATTGCTCTAGCAATGATAGAAGACGCTGAAAAAAAAAGGCTGATTAAGCCTGGGTATCAGATTGTTGAAGCAACTTCAGGAAACACAGGGATTGGTTTGGCGATGGTAGGGGCTGCTAAAGGCTATAATGTGACATTAGTAATGCCAGATACTTTATCAGTTGAACGCCGAAAAATAATGAAAGCATATGGCGCAAATCTGGTACTGACTGAAGGCGCAAAAGGAATGAGGGGCGCAATTGACGTAGCGAATGAAATCATGACTAAAACAAAAGAATGTTTTATGCCATCGCAATTTCAAAACTTGGCGAATCCAGAAATGCATTATAGGACAACTGGTCCAGAAATTTGGAATGCTTTAGATGGAAAAATTGACATCTTCTTGGCAGGTGTTGGGACTGGTGGAACAATTTCTGGTACCGGTAAATTTTTAAAAGAGAAGAACAATGATATCAAAATCATCGCAGTGGAACCAAAAGATTCACCGGTATTATCTAAAGGAACACCAGGGTCACATAAAATTCAAGGAATTGGTGCAGGATTCATTCCAAATACACTTGATGTTAACATTTATGACCAAATACTAACAATTTCGAATGAAGATGCTTTTGAATATGCTACTTTGTTACCGAAAATCGAAGGTATTTTTGTTGGGATTTCATCTGGAGCGGCGTTAAAAGCTGCGATTGACATCGCTTTGTTTAAGACAAATGAAGGCAAAAATATTGTGTTTGTATTACCGGATACAGGAGAAAGATATCTTTCTTTATCACTATTTAGTGAATAAACCGCCTAAAATAGGCGGTTTGTTTTTTTAAAATCATTTACTTAAAAAAAATACAATAATTAGCACTCATTAGTTGACATTGCTAATAATTGTGATATAATATAATTAGCACTTAAGATAATAGAGTGCCAACTAATATAAAATATAAGGAGGATTTAAAGTATGAATAATGTAGTAAAACGAAACAACGATTTTTTCTATTTTGACAATTTTTTTGATGGATTCTTAACTAAGCCATTATCAAAAACGAATAGTTCATGCATGAAAACAGATATCCAAGAACTTGAAAGCGGCTATTCGTTAGATATTGATGTTCCTGGATATGGTAAAGAAGAAATTAAAATTAGTCTTGATAATGGGTATCTAACTGTAGAAGCAAATCAAGAAGAGGTTAAAGAAGAAGAAAAAAGACATTATCTTCGTAGAGAAAGATTTATTGGAAGTTTAGCAAGAAGTTTTTATGTAGGAGATGGTATTTCAGAGTCTGATATCAAAGCTAGTTATGATAAAGGCATTCTTAAACTATTCATTCCAAAACAAGGAACTAACATTAAAGAAAAAAAGTATATTTCAATTGAATAACAAAAAAGATGCATTTGCTTAAGCAATGCATCTTTTTTCTTTTTCGAGTAGATTGACTAATTCAAATCCTTTCGTTATAATACATACGAGGTGTTTAAAATGAATGAAGATTTGTTTTTGCTACAGTTAAAAGCGCTAAGTGATCCAACAAGGTTGAAAATAATCAATAAGTTAACAGAAAATACACTTTGTGCCTGTCAAATATTAATTGATTTAGCAATAACCCAACCAACCTTATCCCATCATATGAAGGTCCTTAACGATTCAAACTTAGTTATTACTACTAAAAGTGGTAATTGGAACCATTATACAATTAACACAGAATCATTTCGACAATTATCACATTTTTTTGAGAGTATCTCTTTAAAAGAAATCAGTACGTCTTGTGAAAATGTCAATTGTCAAAATGAATCATCAAAGTAAAGATATTCCTTTGAATATCTTTTTTGTTTGTCTTATTTTTGTTATAATGGGTTAAGAGTTGAAAGAAGGCTGTTAATATATGCGAGAAAAAGCGATTAATATTTTAACTAAAAGTAATACTATTGTATTTATGAATCAATCAGATCGTATAAAATATTTGAAAGAAGCTTTCAATGAACATTTGCTTTTCGCTTCGAAAATACTATCTTTTAACGACCTTTCATGTGAAGTAGACCCTATTTATTACATTTTTATGAAAAAGAATTTCGGATATGGACCAGCTTTCTCAAATAAGTTGATTTCATATTTTAACTATATTGACTGTTCTATAACCTATAATAATTCAAAAATTTTACTTGTTCAAGATGTTTTAAAATCACTTATTGAAGCAGAAATGATTCGTTTTCCTCGATTAAATAATTATGAAAGCTATTTAAAAGTTGCATTTAATGACAAACGCATCCCCGGTTATTTGACGGATGAAATTGATGAAATATTTTATGATATTAAACCATCAAACAAATCTTTACCTTTAATTGAATGCAATACATCCACAATACAAACCATGATGTGTGCTGAAGAAATTAAAAACTTAATTTTAAACGAAATTCCACTAGATTCTATCCATGTAATGAATGTTGATGAAGTGGATGAATACCAGTTATCAAAATGGCTTAAAGATGCTGGAATTCCTTCTGTTTATGAAAAAAATACACCAATTCACGGTTTTAAAATCACGAAAGATTTTATCCTTGAATATAAGAATAATGGCATTTTATCAGCCATTGAACTATTGCAAAAAAATTCAAAAGAAGAATTTTGTAGGCAAAACCAAGTAATTCAAACGATTTTTAAAGTCATAAACCAGTATGGTGTTGAGTATTGTCAGGAGTTCTCAGACATCATTTGCTATGAAATTGATCATATCACGCTTCCACCCGTCTCATTGCAGAATGTCATACATATATATCCGGAAGTAATTCAATCGATTAAAGATGATGATTATTACTTATTACTCAATTATAATGATAAAACGATTCCTCGTACTTACAAAGATGATGACTACTTAAGCGATAAAGATAAACAAGATATTTATATGGAGACATCTATACAAAAAAATATTCTTGAAAAAGAACATATTACTAATCTTATCGAGAGAATGAAGAACCTTAAACTATTTTATGTTTTGTTTGATACAGGAAAATCCTTAAAAGTTGCGGAGTTAGAATTATCTAGAGCACTTTTTAAAACAGATATTGTAATCGACTCTGAGAATTCCTACTTTAAAGTTATGTCTTATTTACAAGCACACCAAAATCACAGTTCGAGTCTCCCTTTGATATATAACGAATATCCTCGATATGACAGTAAGTTTAATTATTTAAGCAATGATACAATCCAAAAGTATATGAATTCTATTATCAAATTATCAGCGACGAGTATCGAAATGTTTCTTCAGTGTCCATTTCGTTACTTTCTTAAATATATCCTTAGGATTAGTAACCATGAGGATAGCTTTGCAATCTATTATGGGAATATCACTCATAAAATTCTTGAACTGATTACTAGAAAAGTAGATTTTGAATTAAGCGAACTAGTATATGAATCTAGAAGCTATTTCCCTGAGTCAGAACAATACAAATTTGAAACATATATGCCAGTTTTAGTTGTTAAACTTCAAATTGTAATAAATAATATTAAAAAAATAAGAGATGAATCAAAGTTTGAACCACTTGCAAGTGAAGCTACTATTGAGTTTTTATATCCAAAAGACAATCGCTTTAGTATTCAAGGAAAAATTGACCAAATTTTTGTCAAGACAATTGAAGAACAATTATACATGTCAATTGTTGATTATAAAACCGGAAACACGTCATTTAAATATGATGAATTTATTAATAAACATCAAATCCAATTACTGATGTATTTATATTTGGTAAGAAAATCTAAAATCCTTTCTGATTTTCAAGTATCTGGATTATATTATCAAAAAGTATCAATTCCAAAATACAAAAAAGAAAAAGATAAAGACCCACTCCAGAAGCATTTTTCATATGATGGAATCTCTCTTAGAAACGAATCAGTTGTATCGATGTTTAACAGCGAGGAAAATATGAGAGGTATTACTTACAAAAATGATGGCCATTTCAAAGCGTCTAACAGATTATTTGATAAACAAGAATTAGATCGATTAGAAAATGACATTGACATTATTTTAAACGATGTTACTAGAAAAATCGTCAACTCTCAGTTTGATATTACGCCTTTTAGGATATATCAAAACACGAAAATATCAAAGAGCTGTGAATATTGTGAGTATGAAGCCATATGTTACCTTAAAAATAAAAAAACTCATTTAGAAGACATAACAGAAGTGGGTGAAGATGATGAGTAATGTACAGTTTACACAATCACAGCGTAAAGCAATTGAACTAGATGGAACTAACATTTTAGTGAGTGCAGGAGCAGGCTCTGGAAAAACAGCTGTTTTAACAGAAAGAGTCATCAGAAAACTTAGAAAAGGCATTCGAATAGATCATTTAATTATATTAACATTTACCAATGCTGCAGCTGACGAAATGAAACACCGAATTAAAGATAAAATCCTCCAAGATGAAAAACTAATATATCAATTAAAGTATCTTGATAATGCCATTATTTCAACCTTTGATAGTTTTAGTCTCCGTTTAGTTCAAACTTATTATTATTTACTTGGAGTGCCTTCAAATATCCAAATCGCTGATAATGTCTTGTTAGAAAAAGCAAAAAAAGATGCCTTAGAAATAATTCTTAAAGAAAACTACCAAAGTCCTACAAATGCATTTAAAACGCTTATTATGAGTTTGTTTGATAAGGGAGACTTCACCATTCAAGAAGGAATTAAAGCCTTTGAAAAAGGGCTAGATATGATTCCAAACCCATCTGATTATTTGGACCAATACGAATCCTGTTTTTTAAGCGAATCTTTCTATGAAAAAACAATTTTAGAATTTGAATCGTTATTAATGGAAATGAATGATGAGTTAATAATAGGGTATGAGCATATGATTCATTTATATGATGCAACTCATCTGATTAGTGTAGTTAAATATATTTCTGAACTAAAAAATAACTACCATATAATTGAAAAAATCCATTCAATTGATGAATTTTTAAGTGCGTTCGCAATTCTTAAGCATCCAAGTTCACCGAGATTTCCTGATGAAGAGGAAGAATTGAAACAAGAATTCAAAAAATCACATATAATGGTGAAATCAACATTTGAGAAAATAATTAAAACTGTTGACAACTTATTTGCATCTAACAAAGAATCTTTGATGAATTCTGCCAAAATGATTAAAGATTCGATTCTTGAAATTGCATCATTAACAAAATCATATTTAAATAGGAAAAAAATAATCATGAGTGAGTCTGGGCTATATAGTTTTTCGGACATTATGAATTTATCGATTAAGTTACTTGAAGAAAACAAAGACGTACGTGAATTTTACCAAAACATGATCAATGAAATTATGATTGATGAGTATCAAGACACCAATGACTTACAAGATTATATGATTTCATTGTTAGAAAAAAATAACGTCTTTATGGTTGGAGATATTAAACAATCAATTTATGGATTTCGAAATGCTAATCCCGATAATTTCTATAAAAAGTATATTCGTTATTCTAACAAAAATGGGGGAGTTGCCATTGATTTAGCGGAGAACTTTCGTTCTAGAAAAGAAGTCTTAGAGGACATTAATACAATTTTTGAACATATTATGGATAGAGATATTGGTGGGATTGATTATAAACAAGGTCAAGCATTAATTCGTGGGAATTTACTATATGACAGGTTTCAGCTTCACGACTATCATACAAACATTTTTCAGTATGACTTTGATTCAGTATTAGAAAAATTTCCAGAGATGAATGCCGATACGTACGAAGCAAAAGTAGTTATTTCCGATATTATGGATAAAATTAAGCAAGGTTTTCAGGTAGTTGACTTAGGGGGGGAATCAACAAGAAACGTTGAATACAGAGATTTTTGTATTTTAGTTGATCGAAAATCTCACTTTGATAAATATGAAGACGAATTTTCTCAAGCAGGGATACCGCTTTTAAAAATTGCTGACGAAGTATTCAGTAATAGTATAGAAATTTTATTCATTCACCAGTATTTAATGTTAATCAAATGTTCTATAGATGAGTCCTATTATAATTTGTACTTTAAAGAAGCATATTATGCTGTTGCTAGATCTTTTGTATATCAGATAACTGATGATCTTGTTGTATCTTATTTACTGCAAAAACAACTTTCAATGACAGATAACTGGCAAAACCTATTAGGAGTGAAAGAATTTACTTCAATCGCTAGTGATGTTATATATTTTGCGACTCATATTGGCGATTTAAGCCTAGGTAACTTGGTTGAAACCATCATTAATAAATTAAATTTATATGAAAGAGTATTAAATTTGAGTAACCCCAATTCATCAGAGAAGAAACTTGATTTTCTCGTTGAGAAAGTTCAAAATTTGTCGTATTTCAATTTAGATGATTTAATTGAATACTTTGATTCAATCTATGATGATGAACATATGGATGT
>JAQUZN010000037.1 GCA_028691315.1 Candidatus Izemoplasmatales bacterium
ATGTTATACTTAGTTTTTAATTGTAGTATTTTTTTTACTGATTCAAATATCGATACATGAATATTCAACAATTAATAATCAAAGTGAACAACACATAATTTACTTGATGGTATTTTGTGATATAATATTTTTAATTAGTATAAGGGGTGGAAAATGTGAAGACAAAACTTAGAACCAGATGGAGTCATCCAATTAATTTAGGAGTGCTCACTCTTTATTTCATCTTAGCAATTATCATATACGCAAAGAGTTTCCTCAATCCATATTTGATTGCTTTGTCAGTCCTATTAGTTATTTCTTTAGTTTTCTTTTTTGGGACAAGATTGACAATCACTGATGATTATATTGAATATCAACATTGGATGTTTAGAAAGAAAAAAGTCCTTACAAAGGATATTGAAGAAGTAAAGTACCGAAAATGTCGGGGAAGAAATTGTTTAGAAATATTGTCACCCAATATGAATTTCAGAATATATCCTTTTTTTTCTGTTAATCTAATTAGTATTCGGAGTTTGATTACAGGAGGGCCTTATAATTTCGATGAGGCTCAACAACTGGTAAAAGTTGAACTCAAAAAGAAAAGGACTATCGATATCATTCTTGTTGGTATTTTGGTTATGGTATTTTTGGGATTATTTACTTATAGACTAGCTATTATGAATTCACCCGAAGTGATTTTAGTTCGTATAACACCCAGTCCTGAATTCCCGATAGGAGCAGAATTGGAGAATAATTATTCGTTGTATGTCAGCGAGAATCGAATTTGGAGTAATGAAGATGCTGCAAGCGCAGCTCTTTATGCAGTGAAACCAGAGATGCATTTCCTTTCAAAGTTTCTTTATAACACCTATTTAGTTTACTTAAATGATAATCAGGCTACTAAATATTATGTTATATATTATCTTGGATTACCAAATGAGCTATCCTATGTTTTTTTTATGTATAGGGGGGAACATGAGGTATATTTCAAAGTGTACGAATAAGAATAACGCTTCTTGATGAGATATATCATGCTTGAAACGACTGAAAATCCATGTATTGTCGATTCGACACCAATCTGACTAGCCATATGTTACACAATATAGCCCTTTATGGGGCTTTTTTTTATTTGGATTATAATCTTGACCTAGTGATATAATATTCATATTTTTATCATATTTCCTAAGATAATAAGGAAAAATAAAGTATTTAATCATTAAAAATTAGTAGTATAATAAAAATATAAAACCACTAGGTAGGGTTACTATGCAACTAAACAAAAGAAAATCCAAGATTGTATCTGAATTATTGAAGACTAATAACTTTTTAACTGGACAATATCTGGCTAATGTTCTTATGGTTACATCAAGAACTATTAGAAATGATATTAAGGAATTGAATAGTCTTTTTTTGAGTAACAACATTTCCATAGATTCGATTGCTGGAAAGGGATATAGATTATCAAAGTTAAATAAAGAAACAATAAAAAAAATCGTTGATTTAGATAAAAGTTATACAATTCCAATATTGCCTGAATCAAGAGTTGATTATATTATTAAACAATTGCTTTTATTTCCAAAAGGAATATCTGTAAGTGAAATTTCTTCTAAACTATATGTGAGCGACTCAACATTGAATAGAGACGTTGAGAAAGTAAATAAATGGTTTATTGACAAAAAACTTCTTTTAACGAAGAAAAAAGGAAATATATTTTTCGTTGAAGGTGACGAAATAAAAATAAGAAAAATTTATGATGATTATTTTGCTTATGTTGACATTATGAAAATACCTAATGCTCCGACTGATGACATGTTTTATAATCTGCTAATTCAAGTTAGAAGTAATATTGAATTAGTGCTTAAAGAAGAGAATGTATATTTATCTGGCGATGAATTTAAGGTGCTTGTATTAGATATTGCTATTGCAATATTTAGGGCTAAAAATGGATTTTGTGCTGACTACTATGTAGAAGAGAATTATAACAAAAACACCTCAGTTATGAGAATTATACAATTAGTAAATAATATTGAGAGATTAAATGACTTTGATAATAAGTATATTTATAGTTTTTGTGATAAGTTATTCTTCAATAGTAGTTTGCAAGGAGTAAATATAGATATTCAAAACACAATTAAAGACATTTTGAATAAGATAAGTTTCACATTTAACTATGACTTTACAGAAAATATAGAAGCTATAATTGGAAAGATAATTGGGCAAAGCCTCAAGATTAAATCAAGTAATTATTCTTTATCATCAATAAAAAAAGAATATCCAGTTGCTTTTGAAATGGCAATGCAGTTTGGAAACGCAATTAATCTAAAGTTATCAATGAACTTAGGCAACTCAACTTTAATTGATATTGTTTTTGTTTTTGCATGTGATATGGAACAAGATATGCTTAATAAAGAAAATAAGAGTAGAAATGTTATTGTTATATGTCAATCAGGAAAAATTAATAACGAACTAATTAAACTTAGACTAAAACGGTTTTTCCCAAGTTTTAATATTCTTGGTTTTTATCCCAAATACCGATTAATAGATGCCATTGAGAAGGAACCAGACATTATTATCTCGACACTTGCTATTGACGGAATTGATATTCCAGTTATTGTAATCGATCCTTTATTAAAAGATTATGATGTTATAAAAATTAAGACAATTATTAGACAGATAGAGCATAAGGAAAGTAACGCTTACGATTTTATGAATATATTTAAAGAAGAGCTTTTTGTCAAAGAAATTGAAGCAAACAATCAATATGAAATAATTAAACATTTATTTGATTTACTTAAGAAAAATGGAAGAGCGGATGAAAAATTTTTGCAATCTGTTTTTGACAGAGAATCAATTTCTTCTACATGCATAGGCAATATGGTCGCTGTTCCACATGCGATTAGCACAAATATGGGTGAAAATGTTGTTGCAATAGGGATAACAAAAAAACCTATAGATTGGAATGGCGAGAAAGTTCAATTAGTATTCTTAATTAATATTCAAAATGCAACAGAAGGCAACCTTAAACAAATTTTTAATAGCTTTTTCGATGTTATTAGTTCATATGGTAAGGTTGAACGGTTGATAAAGGCTAAGAATTATTACGAATTTATTAAGACAATAAATCAATAGGAGAACATTATGGAATTAAACGAGTTAATGGATGTAGAATTAATAAATTTAAATTTGGAAGCTAATAATAAGTATGAAACAATAAATGCGTTAGCTCAAATGTTACATAAAAAAGGTTATTTAAATAATTTGATCGATTTTATTGAAGATGTATTTAAAAGAGAACAAACTGAGTCAACTAATATGGATATTGGAGTTGCGATTCCTCATAGCAATTCACTTTACGTTAATAAAACATCGGTTGTAATCGCAAGATTAAATCACGAAATAAAATGGGATGATGATGGAGAACCAGTAATGTATATATTTTTATTTGCGGCTTCTTCTCAAGATAAAGAGATATCACACTTAGATTTAATTTCTAAAATAGCAGAAATTTTGGTTGATGATGACTTTATTGATTTTTTGCAAAAAACAAATAGCAGTAAAGAGTTGCTAGAAAAAATAAAAAGTCTTACAGGAGGGAAAATATGAAAATTGTTGCTGTAACATCTTGCCCGGTAGGTATGGCACATACTTACATGTCTGCCGCGGCTTTGAAGAAAGCATGCAAAAAGTTAGGCTATGATGTTAGAGTTGAAACCCAAGGATCAATGGGAATTAGAGATAAGTTATCACAAGAAGAGATTGATTTGGCTGATATTTTTATCGATATTGCAGATGTAGCGATGATGGAAGAAGAAAGATTTAAAAATATCCATACTTTTAGCACATCTACATCAAAGGTCATAAAAAATGCTGAGTTAGTTTTAGAAGCTGCTTTAAACACATTGGATAAGAAGTAAAAAATATATAATAAAAGGAGAATAGTTAAAGTGAGTAAAAAAGAAAACTTTTTTGGAGATGTAAGAAAGCATTTAATGAGTGGTGTTTCATTTATGTTACCAGTGATTATTATTTATGCTTTCTTCATGGTTTTAGGACAAGTTCCTGGTCAAGTTGGTGTTCTATTCACCAGCATTAGTACTGTTGCACAGTCACTAATTGGAACAGTTTTAGCAGCTTATATTGCTTACTCAATTGTTGGAAAATTGGCTCTTGCACCAACGTTTGTTGTTGGAATGCTTTCAGAACAACTAGGAATGGGATTCATTGGTGGTATCATCGTTGGACTATTAATGGGTTATATCATTAAGTTACTAGTGGCTATTGCTGGGAAATTTAAACAAGGTCAAGGAAATGATATTTTAATGTCTTTCATTATCATTCCGGTAGTTTCAACAATTGTAGGAGGGGCTTTGGTGTACTTCTTGATTGCTACTCCGGTTACAAACGCAATGGATTCAATATATTCATGGCTTGAAGGTATGAGTTCTGGAAATGCAATATTAATTGCGTCTATATTAGGTGCGATGATTGCATTTGATATGGGAGGTCCTGTTAATAAAGTTGCTTATACATTTGCAATCGCTGCATCAACAGCGGGGTTATTTCATGTTGTTGCGCCGGTTTTAGTAGCAATTACAATTCCTGTATTAGCAGTAGGGCTTGCAACTGTTATTTTCAAAAAAAGATATACTGATGATGAAAGAGTTACAGGTAAATCAGCTCTATTTATGAGTCTTTTTGGGTTAACTGAAGGTGCTATACCATTTGCTGTTGTAAATCCTTTTAGAACAATACCGGCCTTTATGGTTGGTAGTATGGTTGGTGCTGCTCTTACCGCAGCGTTAGGCGTGGTAAATACAACTGTTATACCATCTTTGATTGGAACAATTATAGGATCACCTACAATTGTAAATACTTTACTATATGTGTTATGCCATATTGTTGGTGTAGCTGTTACGATTACTTTATTAATATTATTAAAAGAAAAAAAATCGTTAGTAGTAGAAGTTTAAAAAGCATTTTTTTTGGAGGCACGTTAAATGAAGATACATATTGTTTCTCATACACATTGGGACAGGGAATGGTATAAGCCTTTTCAATATTTCAACGTGAGATTATCATATTTTTTTGATAAATTATTTGAAGTGATGAAAGATGATGACTTTAAATATTTTATGTTGGACGGCCAGATGGTTATGATTGAAGATTATCTTCATTTGCATCCAGAGAACAAAGAAAAGATCCAAAATTTAGTGAAACAAGGCAAACTAATAATTGGTCCATGGTATTCTCAACCAGACGAGTTTACTCCAGACGGAGAATCCTTGATAAGAAATCTCTTGTTAGGTATAAATATGGCAAAAGAATATGGAGATTATATGTCCGTAGGATATTTGCCAGATTCATTTGGACATAGCGGACAAATGCCTCACATTTTGAATGGATTTAAGATTAATTCAGCTTGTGTCATGAGAGGCGTACCTTTACAAAAACTCAATAAAACTGAATTTATATGGGAAGGGATAAACGGGGAAAAAGTTTTCACCGTGGCTCTTCCTCTAGGATATTCAAATGGTATGTTTCTACCTGAAAGCATGTCAGGAATAAAAATGAGAATTAAAGAAACAAGCGACAAATTAGCTAAACTTGGTAATACTGAATATGTACTTATTATGAATGGTGTCGACCACCAGTTTCCTCAACCACAGGTGGGGAAATTTATCGAAAATGAAAATGCCGAATATATCCATTCTACACTAGAGAAATATAATTTTGATGCAAGAAAAGATGAAGATAGACTAACAAATGTTATTGGGGAGTTAATTTCCCCAGTAACAAATAGAGTTCATACGAGTATAGCTTCTTCAAGAATGTATCAAAAAAAGGAAAACAGATTAATGGAATTTCTGCTTGAAAATAAAGTTGAACCAATTGCCGCTATGGCTTGGGTTTCTGGTGCGGAATATCCTAAACAAATTATTAATGCTGCATGGAAAGAATTATTAAAAAATCAAATTCATGATAGTATTTGTGGGTGTTGTACCGATGAAGTGCATAGAGAAATAGATCAAAGATTTACGAATATAAAAAATATTTCTAATACACTTATTAATATGTATTCAAGAGCCTACGCAAAAACTTCATCCGATGAAGATCTTTCACTAATAGTATTTAATGATTCTATGATCAAAACCAATCAAATAGTTTATGCAACAATATATTGTGACAGTGATGATTTTATTCTTCAGGATACTTCTGGAAATGAAATAAGTTATGTTATTGAAGACATAGAAAAAATAGATGCTGCAAGTTTAAGCATTTGGTCTTTGTATTTAGATACGCCATGTATTGTTAATAAATTCAATATTTTATTTGAATTGAATTTTGATTTTAATTATGGATATAAAAAACTTAAAATTATTGAAGGAGTTGCACCTAAAACAGATTGTAATTTCGTAAGTTTAAATTCAAGAAAAATGGAAAATGAATTTTCCATAATTACATTGAATAATGATGGAACTTTTGATTTATACGATAAAAACTGTAAACGGATTTTTTCTAATTTGAATATCATTGAAGATTGTGCAGATGCAGGTGACACTTATGATTTTTCTCCAGTCGAGAATGATTTAGTTCTAGATAATTCTAGTGTAAGAAATTGTCAAATTAACATTAAACAGGCTTTCAATCAATCGATTGCAGAAATCGCTTATGATTTGTTTTTGCCTGAGAGTTTAGAAACTGATAATTTATCCAGGTCAGACAAACTTATTAAACAAAATGTTAAGTCACAAATAATCTTGTACAAAAACCTAAAACGGATTGATATCAAAACAACAATACAAAATAATGTTAAAAATCATAGAATGAGGGCTGTTTTCCCAACGGGAATTACATCTAACCATTCATTCGCTGAAATACAATTTGGTACAATAAAAAGAAACAATAAAATTGAGGACCAACAAAATTGGAAAGTGAATCATTGGGCTGAAAAACCCTTACCAATATACTCACAACATAAATTTGTCGACATTAATGATGGCGAAATTGGCCTTACTGTAATGAATAGAGGTCTCACTGAGTACGAAATTTATGCAAACAAAGAAAATGCGATTGCTATTACACTTTTTAGGGGAGTAGAGTATTTAGGGAAGCCTAATCTATCTATTAGACCTGGCAGACCATCTGGCATCCAAATACCTACACCGGATGCAGAGTGTTTAGGTGAAGTTATAAGCGAATATAGTGTTTTAGTACATACAGGAGACGTTGACAAGGCTAAAATAGCTAATGTTGCATGTGCATATCATTCAAAACTAAGTTCAACACAAAATACAATTAAATTAACTGAAATAAATAGAAAACTTGGAAAGAATTTAGAACTATTTGATATCGAAAGACTCCAAGATAGTATTTCTGAGAAATTGCATAATATCCAAAAAACTGATTTTGATTTTATAACATTAGATTCAGATTTACTTATCATTTCGGCAATTAAAAAAGCAGAAAATGAAGATGCAATTATATTAAGAGTATATAATCCAACTGAAATGATTGTTGAACCCGTTAAAGTACATATCAAAGCAGAAATTGATAAAGTATTTGAATGTGATTTTTTGGAAAATACAAATGTTTCTTTGAATTCATCAAAGGATTTTTTTGTTACAGAAACAATCAAAAAGTATTCTGCTCAAACATATAAAATTACTTTAAAAGTATTAAAGGGGATAACATGGTAAACAAGAACATTATTATAGGGATTTTGGTAGGCCTTCACGCTCGTCCAGCATCAGTTTTTTCAAAAACTGCGAAAAGATTTGCAAGTGATGTTAAAGTCAAATATAAAGAAAAAATTGTAAATGGAAAATCTGCTATTCATATAATTACGCTGAATGCTAAATATGGTGCTGAGGTAGAAATTATCGTTGATGGTACGGATGAAGATGAAGCTTTAGAAGCCCTAACTCAAATTCTTGAAAATGATATGGAATAAATTTTAACAAAAACAAATAATATGTATTTAGAACTGGCGGTAATAATTATGATAATACAGGGTATTGGTGTTAGTAAAGGAATTGCAATAAGTAAAATTATAAAATTGAAATCGGAGTCATTAACTGTTACATCTGAAAAAATAGTTGATATTGAAAAAGAAATAGCAAAATTCAGAGAAGCAGTTAATAGCGTAATAATTGAATTGCAAGCAATTCGCGATTTGACTGTAAAAGAAATAGATGAAAAGCATGCAAAAATATTTGATGCATACATTGAATTTGCTGATGACCCTGAGATTTCCGGTGAAGTGGAAGAATTGATAAGAAATGAGAAATACAATTGTGCATATGCTTTAAACGTCGTTGAAAAATCATACCTCAAGATGTTTAAAAGTATGGAAGATGGTTATTTAAAAGAAAGAGTCGTTGATTTTAAAGATGTCATAAAAAAAATCACTTCCAGTATATTAGGTTTTTCCACTATCAGTCTTAAAGAATTAAAAACAAAAGTAATAATTGTTGCCAATGATTTATCACCAAGTGATGCTGCTCAGCTTAATAAAAGTAAAGTTGAGGGGATTATTACAAATGTTGGTAGTAAAACATCGCATATTGCTATTATGGCTAGAAGTTTAAAAATACCGGCAATTGTTGGTGCAAAAAACATTACAAATATCGTACATGACGGAGATATGGTTCTTTTTGATGGGTTTGACGGGAAAATAATTGTTTCACCTTCTGAAGAAGATATTGAAACATATAAACATAAACGACAAGAACAAATCAAATTTGACAAAATAATAGATACATTTTCAGAAAAAGAAAGCTATACTTTGGACAAAAAATTAGTTGAACTGGCTTCAAATATTGGTGGGCCAGAAGATCTAAGTAACGCAATCAAATCTAGTGCTGATGGAGTAGGATTATACCGCACAGAATTTTTGTATATGAATAAGACTAATTTTCCTACAGAAGAAGAACAGTTTAGAGATTACAAAATAGTTTTACAAAATATGAAAAACAAGAAAGTTATAATCAGAACATTAGACATTGGTGGAGATAAAACATTGAGTTACTTAAAAATGGATAAAGAAGTAAATCCGTTTTTAGGTCACAGAGCAATTAGACTTTGTTTAGATAATATTCCATTATTTAAAACACAGTTACGAGCTTTACTAAAAGCGAGTATCTATGGAAATTTAAGTATTATGTTTCCAATGATATCAACAATAGATGAACTAAGACAAGCAAAAGAGATACTAAATGAATGCAAAAAGGAATTGCAAAATGAAGGAGTTAAAGTAAGCCATGAAGTAAAAGTAGGAATGATGATAGAATTACCTTCATCAGCAATTTTAGCTGATCAGTTTGCAAAAGAAGTAGATTTCTTCTCTATAGGAACAAATGACTTAATACAATATTCTTTTGCTGCGGATCGCACGAATGAAAAAGTTGCTTATTTGTATCAACCTTTAAATCCTGTAATTTTACGTCTAATAAAAATGGTTGTTGAGGCAGGGCATAAAGAAGGAATATGGGTAGGGGTTTGCGGAGAAGCCGCTTCAGTTCAAGAGACTGCAGCAATATATCTAGGTCTTGGAATAGATGAATTCAGCATGAATTCATCGTCAATTTTGACAATAAAATTTTTATTCAGCAAACTGAAATATAGTGATATGGTAGAAATTTCAAACGAATGCTTAAATAAAAGCACTGAATCTCAAGTTGAAAAAATTATTTCAGCTTATCTTAAGAAGATTTATTACTAAATTTAGATTGAAAGTAGTATTTGAGCTGTGGATAAACAAACCATCTTTTTATTTAGTGTAAGAAAACTAGGTGCCTCCTATTTAGTCTCCACTATCAGCAATATAATTATAGCCCTTTGGGGGCTTTTTTATTAGATATCGTTTTATATGGATTGCCATACGTTGCAAAGTGTTAATGTAAGTATTCCTTAGTTTTCAATAGCAAATTTACTTACACTAATATTTGTGATATAATTCACTTAAATATAGATGTCATTAAGAATTGAGAGGATAATGCAAATGGAAGAAGAATATATTACTTCTAATGAGGTATCCAAAACCAAGACCATTTTTAAAAGCAAGCAATTCTTTATAACAACTATCTTGCTTGCAGGGTTTCTTGCTGTAAATGAGATTATAAATATTATTCGTACATATTACGATGCCAGAGCTTCATTGAGTTATTTCTTTGGGTTCATACATATTTTTTATGAGTGGTATCGAGCTTTTATCTTTCTTTTGATTGTCTTGAGTTTATTATCATTTCTATTTAGGGTTCGAAAAGGGATAAGCAATTACACAAAAGGATTAAAGAGAATCAAATCTATGTTAATGTTCAATCTAGTAATAGACTTGGTTCTTTCGATTATATTATTTGGAGTAATTGATAAGATTCTATTATATATTTGTGCTGTAGGAATAATTCTAAGCTATAATATTTTCCTAATCAAGTATATTCGAGGACTGATTGATTTTATGGACAATACTCAGGAAAAATTACCAAGTCCTTTCGTACCCATTATATATTTGACAGGATTAATCGTTTTTTTGATCTTTCATTATTTCTATACACAATTTGGAGGGAATTACGCTGTACTAGCATATAAACCGAGTTATTATATAAATGCTCCTTTTACTAGGATCATTACCTTATTATTAGTCCAAGTTGCAATGATATTCATTATTTCAACAATCCATCAACAAGATAACCTGGGTAAGTTTTATAGAGTATTGTCGCTTTTTATCGCTGGAATAACATTTATCGCTATTTTATCAATCGGTATCATTGAAAGTTCAGTTTCTCATTATCAAGTAAGTGCTTTTGATAACGGAACCAATGAACGAATAGAAATTACTGTCATGAATGGAAAATCAAAAATAACCCCGACTGGGTTTTATGATATTAAGAACGATGTTGACATTGATTTGCGACGACTGGATTCATATTTAATACAATATGATTATGATTTGATGTCACACATTCAAGAGATATCATCCATTGATTCAAGGTTTATTATGACATTGAACATTGCGGATAATTCTTTAATTACCAGAATAAAAGTGTATAATGAAAACGGATTTTTTGTCCAAGGTTTCTATGAATGGTATAAACTAGATAAGTTAAGTCCAGGAACGTATTATATAATCGTTGATTTGAGCATATTAGGAGATCCTTGTTTTCATTATGCTGATTACCTATTTATTTTAACGGTCTCATGATAAAAAAATGAGGTTTTTACTCATTTTAATTGCAAATAACAGACTATTACATTGATATTATAATTTTCATATGCAAATTTACTTGCGATAAGATTAATGGTATAATGAAGAAAAAATGAACTGTTTCTTTTCATATAATCTTCAATATTGTTGATATAAATAATAGTTTTCTTGCTTGTTTTGTGCACGATTAAAAAAACAGGAGGAAATCAAATGATAAATAAAAAAGTATATTTTATTGGGCTAACCATTTCACTAGTCATGGTTATTGCTAGATTATATTTCATCATCGATGATTTGAATGTTTGGACTGTTACATTGCAAATTATCAAGACGTTTTTTTTCATACATTTATCAGGTTTGATCGGCTTCGGCTTAATGAAGTTTCAAAGAATTATTTTCCAAAGCTTTTTTGCTAATCTGCGAATCTTTTTCATTTGGATTGCACTGTTTTTTTGGGTGGGGTTTCAACTGTGAGAATATATTACCGAAATTAATAATAGTAGCATTGATTTTTCATACATCAACACAATATTTATGCTATTAGCTGGAGCATTGATTGAAAACATGTACGAAAAACACAAAAATGAAACAATTAAAGCAAAAGATGAAATCAAAAACCGACTACTGAAGATACATTCGAAGAGAAACTTCTTTCAGGAAAAAAGTAACCTAAGGTTTTTGAACATTAAGTTTATATGCCATTTATTAATGGGCAGCTTTACTTGAATTAACGACTGAAAGTCAAATTCATATAAAGGAGTGCATCTAATTATGAAAAAAGTTTTTTTATTTATCGCATTAATTCTTATGTTTTTTACAATCATTAGTTGTGATTCGACATTAACGGTTACGACTCTCTTAGGAACTGGTGTTGTTACAACGGAAGAGATTTCATTGTTTCAGATTACTGAAACAATGAACGAAAATGAATTTGGAATTACAAGAATCTTACTCAATGAAAGCGCAGTTGTAAATGACTATTACGTCATACAGTTTGATAATGGTGATTTAGTTGAAATAGAAGAGAATAACTCGTTTAAATACATTATGCAATTTGACAGTGACTATTCTTCTACAGAAATGGTTGCATTTGGACAATATGGAGAACTAGATTTAGCGAAAATAAGTATAGTATTAGTTGTAGGATTAACTCCCACAACGGGAAGAGTCAATAATTTTGATTTGACACTTGAAAGAAATTCAGTAGATGTAACATTTGATTCATACATTAATACTGCAGATATTTCGCAAACAATCGCAACACAACTTTTTAATTCAAATGCAATAGAATTAATTATTCGCGTTAGGTATTTATTTGAAACTGTTTTTGGAGTAGAATTCAAGTAAACATAAAAGATTTGACTGAATTCTATTCGTTGTCTGTTCTTGTCTGATATTGGCAATCTTGAAATATAGTAGGAGGGTAAATTCGATGAAAAGATTTTTAATGATAATGACAATATTCTTTTTGACAATTTTATTGGTTGGATGCGCGAATGTTGTAACTCTAGACAATCCTGAGCCAGAATTATTCAGCGTGTTTCACGAAGGAGATAATTATATAATTTTTATAAGAACAGAGATAGATCCTGATCAATTATATGATTCAATGGGATATTATATCAAAGGTCCAAAAGGGTATTCGTGTTTAGTGGGAGCGTATGAAAAGGTGAATTACATTGTGCTATATAATGATGAGTATTATGATATTATAAATGGAGCTCAAATGAATCTTTATACTACTCAAGAATTAATTGACTGGGGAGTAAATGTTGGTTGTAAATTAGATTAATAATTTATTTGTAATTAATTAAAGCCCTAGATGGGCTTTTTTAATACAAAAAAAGCTGACTAGAAATGATTATCTATCAGCTTTTTTTTTGGTTAAATTTTAAATCATATATATTTTTGGGGAAAGATAATTACATTTATTTAGTCGTCATAACCTTCAAAGCCATCGTATTCATTACCGTCTTCATGTTGCTGATTATGCTCAGTTGAATCATCATCATCTGAATCGTTTTCTGAGTCATTATCATTGTCATCGTTATCATCGTCATCGTGTCCTGTACACTGAACTGTTGTTGAAGAGGTATCTTGATTTGCTGGAATTGTACTATAACCTTCAAGTGATCCCACTACTGTAAGTGTTGCTAGTAAAGAAGCACTGTGAGGGCTTGACGCAAACACTGAAGTTGCATCAGTACCACCAAGTTGCATTCCTTGATGAGAGCCATTTGTAAATACATTTGTCACATCATAGACAACTCCATTTACTGCGATATAGGCTGTAGTTCCATTTAAACCTGTATATTGAGATAATTCAGTTAGTGTGAATACAGGAAGTGTACTCTCCGTTGTACTAGATACTGAAGTGCTTGAAGTAGTATTTGTATTGGTTGTAACAGGATTAGAACCTTCAAGTGATCCTACTACTGATAGTGTTGCAAGTAAAGAAGCAGTGTGTGGACTTGAGGTAAATACTGAAGTTGCATCAGTTCCACCTAATTGGATTCCTTGATGCATGCCATTTACAAAAGCATTTGTCACATCATATATAACGCCATTAACTGCAATGTATGCAGTAGTGCCATTTGCACCAGTGTATTGTGATAATTCACTTAGTGTAAAAACAGGTAATGTCGTTGAAGTTTCACTTGTAGGAGAACTTGTTAGAGAGGGATTTAGATTAAGTGATCCCACAACTGGAAGTGTTGCAAGCAACGAAGCGTTATGAGGGCTCATCGCAAAAACTGCCGTTGCGTCTGTTCCACCTAATTGGATTCCTTGGTGTGTTCCATTTGTGAATACATTTGTAACATCATAAACAACGCCGTCAACCGCAATATATGCAGTTGATCCATTTGCTCCTGTGTATTGTGATAATTCATTTAGTGTAAATGTTGTTGAAGTTTCACTGCTTTGATTTGCAAGTGGACTTGCTTGAGCAACATCACAACTTACTAGCAAAAACCCGAATACTGCGATTAAACTTAAATATAATAATTTTTTCATTTTTATT
>JAQUZN010000206.1 GCA_028691315.1 Candidatus Izemoplasmatales bacterium
CTTAAAAATAGTTCTTTTGAAGTCGTCGTATGTCTTCCCCTAGAATCATTTCTAACGTCGCCTGTCTTCATCACATGAATACCCATAATAAAGTTAGTTAACGTAGATTTTCCAACTCCTGATGAACCTATACATGCAATGGTCTTTGCTTTTTCTAAATAAGGGACGATTTCCTTATATCCGTCACCATTTATGTTTGAACAAACAACAACATCTGAGCCAATCGCAAGTTTTTCTACCTCATAACGTTGAAGGTCAACTTGGCTAGATAAATCGCTTTTTGTTAGAACAACGACGGGTCTTGCCCTACTGTTCCAGACAATAGATAAATACCTTTCTAATCGTCTAATATTATAATCTAAATCAAGTCCCATACAGATAAAAACAATATCAATATTGCTGGCGATAATTTGAGTTTCAAATGTTCTTCCAGCAATTTTACGAGACAGTTCGCTTGTCCTCGTGAAGACTTTTTGGATGACTCCAAATGTTTCACTAGCGCGTTGAAAATGTACCCAATCCCCAATTTGAGGATACTCTTTGTCATGTTTGGCTAGAAACATAAACTTGCCGCTTACTTCTGCTTCAATGATGTTTGTTTTTGTTTGAAGATGATATCTTCCTTTGTTTTGAGTGATTACTCTTCCTACTTCAAGAGATAAATCACAAAATGATTCTTGGATTATGCTTTCAGATAATCCATACTGTTTTAGTAAATCGTTATTCATTTTGTCCTCCAATGTTTATATTCAAAAACATGTGGAGACGATTTTTATACCGTAGTTATGCCTCCACTAAGATGAAATTTTACGGTTTTTAAGTTATCAATCATCATCATCACTCCCTTATAAAAATATCTATCTTTAATTATACATGGGAATACTGATTTTGAAAAGAAATAAGTTGAATTTTATGGCTAGAATAAGACCTAGATGCGTATAAATTGAATTTAAAAACGAATTGAAAATCTGAATTATTGACTTAAAACAAAAAAAATATGGCAAAATTGACCATATTTTCCAATAAAATGATATATAATTATCGTATAGATAGTAGTGGAGGTATTTATATGTATAAAAAAATGATGATTTTTTTCATAATCCTGTCGTTTGCATTTCTTAGTGGCTGTTCATATCTCACATTTACACTTGATTTAACCACTACACCTTCAGCTATTTCGACAACGCAACCTACTGAAATTAATGGCACAATCTCGATTGGTGATATTGAATACAGCACATTTTCATATTATCACTCTGCTACGTACGACATAACGAATATCGATGACTATAATTCAATATTAATTGATACTAGAGACTTAATTCGTCGTAGTAATATTCAAATTGAAACAACCCTTTACACTTTTGAAAAACTTTATCCATGGTCAACTACTACAACTCTTCAAATTTCAGGTGCCGCTAGAGGCTCTGGTGTAATTTTTTTAGAAGATAGTACATTCTACTATGCATTAACTAATTATCATGTAGTTGATGGTGAGGCTGACTCTATTGTATATAAAATAGCAACTTTCGAAGATCAAGACAGTTATGATGCTGAACTAGTTACATATGATGAAAATTTAGACTTAGCAGTCATTAAATTTTTAAAAGAAGGACGTACTGATATTCACATTATTGATTACACAACTCGTTTATTCTCAAAGTTTTCGCCAGGCGAATTAGTATTTGCAGTAGGTAACCCTTTGTCAGTAATTAACAATGTAACTTTTGGTGAATTTAAATCAATGGAGTCAATTAGCAATGCTGATTTTCAGATTATATATCATACTGCAGCGATTCATGAAGGTTCAAGTGGTGGCGCTTTGGTTGATGTTGATGGTAATTTATTGGGGCTTAACACATGGGGACTTGACACTTCTGATGAATATTCATTTGCTGTCCCTAATTATATAATATATATGTTTCTAATCAATAATGGTGTTATCGAATAAAAAAAAGGAGCTGGGCTCCTTTTTTATTTTACTTCAACCTTCAGTTTAATGCTTGGATAAAAATTGGAATCAATCTGAACAAATCCTCTTCCCAATGCTTTCGATTTAACATAGATCCCAACCGAACCACCAATTAATGAAGTACTTTTTGGACCTATTATGTCTAGATTATCAGAAGTACTGATTTGAAGCGTTTCATCTCCATATGGATAAACATTCTCATATTCATCGACAAGTTTTACAACGATTCGAGTGACATCGTAAGTAAAATCATGTTGTAGTTCTTGTGAATCAATTTCTGCTACAAGCGTAAATTTATGAGATTGTCCGCGACTTTTAGAAATGACTAATTGATCTTGAATATATCCATCAAATCGATATGAACTACTTGTGCTTCCCCAGTTTCCTAAATACTTACCATAAATATCCATTGCATCTTCCATTGTAAAATTATGAATAAGTATCAAATTAAGAAAACGAAGTTTATCTAAAAGCGGCATTTGGAATCCATATTTATTATATGATAAAAGTGCTTTTTTGATTTTTTTAGCAACTGACTTAGAATATTCATGAGAATCTTCTAATTGTTTTCCAATAAAATCAGTAATGATGATTGGCGCATAGGGAACATGTGGAAATTGATGCCAAGATGAATATATCGTATCAATAAATTCATCATTATGATAGAACTTGATATAATCACAATTTGTAAATACAACTGCTTTTTCAATAACGCTTCTAGAATATTCACCAATATTCATGTTGGAAGCTACCATAAGAACGGGTTTCTGCCTCTGTTGCGATAAATATGCATATGCTGCATATTTTGGAATTCGAAACATGTCGGTGACACCATGATAACAGACTCTATCGCCAGATCCAAAATCCTTATGTGTATTGTAATCAGCCAGACACCAACCAATCGCACCGCTAATCGATTCATATTTAAACGCAGAATCGATTACTGCCATATGTCTTAAAGCTTGTTCGGTTCGTTTACTTTCTGGATCAAATTTTTTTGTCGGAAATATATGACCATTATGTTCGCTGACTAAATAAGGAACGACGGCGTGGCTTACTTTTCTTGGGTTTTCTAACCCTG
>JAQUZN010000038.1:0-6624 GCA_028691315.1 Candidatus Izemoplasmatales bacterium
ATCTGTTTTCCAAGTCGTACAGTAATCTCATGAATTTGTTCTTTACTAACAAGAATGCGTTCGATGTCTTTTTCTAACATGGGTTTATTCCTTTCAAATAGTGGATGTATAATTTCATATCGGTATCGATGGTTTTCGGTTGATAAATACCAGGGATACAAATGATTTCATTTGATTTGTTTAGAATAATCGGTAATTGATTTCTTGAAAGCATCGGTATTTTCTTATCGATGAATACATCTTTCAACTTTTTTGTGCCAAAATCATAGACAAGTGTGTCTTTTTTTCGACGATTTCTAATCGTTACTGGAAATATGAAATCTAAATTATTATACCATAATAATGTTGTTTTTCCATCATAATTGCACGGGTTTTGTGAAATAATGATTTTATCATTGTTTGGTAAAATTACCTCGCCAAATGTTAAAAGTTCAAACGAATAATCATTTGAAAGATGCTTTTTTTGTTCGAAGTATAGTAAATCATAACTTTTAGTCACAAACAAATGTTCATCAACTCTTAAATTCATATTTGGTTTCTGCGAATATACCATTGATAAGATGAAGTCTGTGTTGATAGAAGATAATTCTGTTTGGTTATTTGAGATTTTGTTCACGCAAGTTTTGATTACTTCTTTTTGCAATATCGTTTCGAGGTGGGTAAAAGAAGGTAAATCAATCAATAATTTATCCTCTTTTTGGATAACAGACTTGGTCATATATGAGTTTGTGAGTTGTTCAATCAACTGATATGCTTCATTCATAATGATGGAAAATTGATCGAATTTTTCTAAAGCTTTTGGATTTTCTTCCTTTAAAAACGGAATGACTTGATGACGATATCTATTTCTAGTATAATCATCTTTTTGATTAGACTCATCTTCTACAAATTCTATATTATGTTCTTTTTGATATAAATAGATATTTTCTTTTGTTTCATGAAGCAAAGGATGAATAATCGTTAAATCTTTATAGTTAGATTCTTCCTTAATACCAGCATAGCCTTTAAAACTTGATCCTCTTGTTATCCGCATCAGAATCGTTTCTGCTTGATCATCTAGATGATGAGCAAAGACAATCTTAGTTGCGCCAACAGCATTAGCATAGTCGTAAAAACGGTTCATTCGTTGCATTCTAGCATCGTGATGAAAATTAATGTCAGACATTTTTACATAATCAAAACTTTGAAATGATACACCCCATAAAGAAGCATATTTTTCCACAAAAATTTGATCACTTGTACTTGAGTCACGTTTATGGTGATTCATATGGGCTACATAGAGTTTTAATGAGTATTTTGTTTGAATTGTTTTTAGGTAGTGAAGTAGTACCATCGAGTCGACGCCACCACTAGTCGCAATTACAAGTGAGTCATTTGGCGCAATTAAGGAAAGATTAAATTGTAATTCCAAATTGATCACTCCTTTGAATAAGATACTATTATTGTATCATTTTTTGAGACAAAAAGATGTATTTATTGGCCGAATGATAGTTTTTGTTGATAAACATAATAAAAAGTATTGTATCAAGTTATTGTGATGTTTATATGGGTAATTGATTTGTGACAGGATAGATACATCTAGATTATCGGTTTTTAGAAATTATGGTATAATATTATAAAGGGTGATAAGATGAATAAACTAATACTTGCGAGCAATTCTCCAAGAAGAAAAGAACTTTTTAAACTACTAAATATTGAATACGAAATCATTACATCAAATATTGAAGAAATCGTTAATTCAGATATTTTACCAGAGGATTTGGTTATGGATTTGGCGTTTCAAAAAGCTGTTGATGTTTTTAAAACACATAAAGAACGCATTGTTCTGGGCTTTGATACTCTTGTTTATATTGATGATGAATTGTTAGGGAAACCCAAAAGTAAAGAAGACGCTATTTCAATGTTACACAAGTTATCAGGAAAAACACATATTGTTTTGACAGGATGTGCAGTTATTTCTAAATCGATTTCTAAATCGTTTTTTGAAAAAACAAGAGTTACTTTCTACGATATGACAGATTTAGAAATATCTGAATATGTTGAATCAGGAGAGCCTATGGATAAAGCTGGATCTTATGGAATTCAAGGACTTGGTTCTAAGTATGTGAAACATGTAAATGGCGATTATTTTTCAGTGATGGGGTTACCAGTTTCTAGAGTCTATCACGAATTAAAAGCATTAGAAATCATAGAATAAAGGGTGTGCTAACATGTATGCAGGATATGTGATTCTTGTTTTAGTTTTGTTTTTAGGGACAACGATTTTTCAAATAACAATTTCTGTACTTAATTATAAAAACCGTTTTCAAACATTACCTGAAAGCGTTAGTGATGTTTACGAAGAGAAAAAATATAAAAACTGGTTATCATATTTTATGGATAACTTTAAATTTCAAACGCTACAAAGTGTTTTAAACACCATATTTATTTTAATATTACTTGTGACAGGCTTTTTCCCTTTTATTTATGGTTTAACTAATGAGTTAACAAGTTCTGTTGAAGTAATGACTTTGTTATTTGTTTTCGTCTATTTTTTATTATCATTTATTACAGAGTCTTTCTTTTCTTATTACCAATTATTTACGATTGAAGAAAAATATGGGTTTAATAAAACAACCAAAAAGACTTTTTTCCTTGATAAACTAAAAGGATTCCTTCTATCAATCATTCTTGGTGGTGGGTTATTGTATTTGATTTGTATCTTGTTTGCGTCAGTAGGCTTTATGTTTTATCTATATGTTTACCTTATTTTATCAACCATTACTGTGCTTATCAATTTACTTTATGTTAAATTATTTGTGCCAATCTTCAATAAATTAAAACCGCTTGAAGAAGGGCCTTTAAAAGAAGAAATAATGAGTTTTGCAAAATCTGTAGGATATGAAATCAATAAAATTAGTGTGATTGATGCGTCAAAAAGATCATCTAAACTAAATGCTTATTTTACCGGATTTGGTAAAATGAAACAAATTGTACTGTACGATACCTTAATAGAGAAGATGACTGTAGAAGAGATTGTGGCAGTTTTAGCTCATGAAATAGGACATAACAAACACAAACACATTATTTCTGGATTAATACAATCATTAGTAGTTTTGGCGGGTTACGTATTTGCGTTATATTTTATTTTAAATATTGAAGGTTTTTATCTAGCCTTTGGTTTTGATCAAATCTTTTTAGGATTTGGCTTAATTTTGTTTTTGTTACTTCTATCACCACTTGAAGTGCTGCTTGGATTCCTTTTTAATTCCATTTCAAGAGTTCATGAATATCAAGCGGATTTATATTCCGCAAAGCATTATTCTGGAAAAGCAATGGTTTCTGCATTAAAAAATATTGCTAGAAATAATTTTTCGAATTTAACACCACATCCAACCTATGTGAAATTAACATATTCACACCCACCAATTCCAGATAGAATTAAAGCGATAGAAGCAATTTATCCAAGAGTAGTCGAAAATGCAGAAATAGAAGACAATGCCTAATCTTTTCCTTGCATTTTGATTCTTTCTTTGATATAATACTTTTTGCTAAACACTTACTATGAGACTAATTCATGGCAGAAGGAGATAATTAAAAAATGAAAACAGGAATTCATCCTAAGTATCAAACAATAACAGTAACTTGCTCAACTTGCGGAAATTCATTTGAAACTGGTTCAACTGCTAAAGAAATTAAAGTTGATACATGTTCAAATTGCCATCCTTTCTATACTGGAAAACAAAAATCAGCACAGGCTGCAGGTAGAATCGACAAGTTTAATAAAAGATACGGTATTGACGAAACAGAAAATAAATAAATGTAAAAAAAGCCATTTCATATGGCTTTTTTTTTTAATATTATGTATAATAATTTTCGTGGTGAGGGAGATGAATTTATGTATATAAAACAAAGAGAAGGTTGGATTGAAGTCATAACTGGACCAATGTTCGCTGGCAAGACCGAAGAATTAATTCGAAGAGTCAAACGATTAGAATATGCCAAACAAAACATCATTGTATTCAAACCCTTGATTGATAATCGGTTTGCGGATAACGAAGTTGTTTCACATAATAATAACAGAACCAGATCAATTAACATTACTAAGGCAAGAGACATTATGAAATATGTCGATGATTATACAGAAGTCGTTGTCATTGATGAAATTCAGTTTTTAGATGAAGATGCCGTTGAAATATGCGAGTATTTAGCAAATCATGGAATAAGAGTTATTGTCTCTGGACTTGACCGTGATTTTAGAGGTGAACCATTCTCGTTTATGCCTAGATTATTATCTTTAGCAGAGGAAGTTACGAAACTTTCGGCAATTTGTGTTAAATGCCATACCCCTGCTACACGTACCCAAAGAATCATTAATGGAAAACCTGCTCATTACAATGATCCTATCATTTTGGTTGGCGCTCAGGATTCTTATGAAGCAAGATGCCGTCATTGTCATGAAGTACCAGGCAGACCACAAGTATATGAGCTCTTTTCGGTGAAACATGAATAGGGACCTTTTCTTTATGGAAGCGGCTTTGAAACAAGCACAAAAAGCAGCTTTAAAAGGAGAAGTACCTGTAGGGTGTGTTATCGTTAAGGATAATGAAATTATCGCAAGAGGTTATAATTTGCGAGAAACATCGAAACATGTTTTTATGCATGCGGAAATGATTGCGATGGATAAAGCTTGTAAGAAGCTCGGTTCATGGCGTCTTGATGAATGCACGATATATGTAACACTTGAACCTTGTGCAATGTGTGCAGGGACGATGATTCAATCACGTGTAAAACGTCTCGTTTATGGAGCGAAAGAGCCTAAAAGTGGTGTTCATCAATCGCTTACGAATCTATTTGGCGTTCCTTTTAATCATGAAGTTATTGTCGAGTCAGGATTATTAGAAGAAAAATCAAGTCAACTTTTAAAATCATTTTTTAAAGAATTAAGAGGGCAAAAAGATTTGAAATAGTTATAACTTATGATATAATACTTTAAGAATCTCTTTTGAAGCATCTTCACTCAATAGGTATCCACGAATTAGGTCAGGTCTTGACGGAAGCAGCCTTAAGTAAGGTATGTATGTGGGTGGAGATGCTTCAGTAGAGATTCTTTTTGAAGACAGTGAGGTGATTTATTTGGCAATTGTTTTTATTGATTTAGATGGAACATTATTATTTCAAGGTAAACCAGCGCCAAAAGCACTTGAGGCACTGGCTTTATTAAAACAAAATGGACATATTCCAATCATCGCTACAGGTAGAGTTCCTTATTTAGTTAAAGATATTAAAGAGGAACTGGGAATTGATTCCTATTTTTGTGCAAGCGGAAATTATATTGTTTATCAAAACGAACTGATTTTCGAAAAATCAGTTCCACTTGAAAGCACTAAAAAGTTGTTTGAGTACGCGGATCGTTTTGAATTTGATATTGTTATGGAAGGAACTTATGATTATCTTGCTTATCGAAAAGAAACAAGTGTCGTAGATGAGTTTTCTGATTTTTTTCAGGTGCAAAGACCTTTAGTGGACAAAACCTATCATTTAACCCATTCAATCCTTGCTTTTAACATTTTTGATCAGAAAATCGTCCCACTTTTAGAAACAGCTTTTCCTGAGTTTGTTTTTAATCGGGCCAATCACTTGGGGTTTGACATTAACTTAAAAGGCGATTTAAAGGCAGATGGTATGAGATTTATGGTTAACTTTCTTCAAATTCCAAAAGATGAAGTGTATGCAATTGGCGATGGGTATAACGATTACTTAATGATTCGGGATGCGACTATCGGTATCGCCATGGGTAATGCCTACGATGAAGTAAAAAAAGTTGCCAAATATGTTACCTCAGATGTGCATAGCGGTGGGGTTTATGACGCTTTAAAACATTATCATTTAATCTAACACCCAATTTGTTGGGTGTTTTTTCTTCTTGCTTTACTAAAATGGTTATTTCTTGTACAATATACTGTGAAAGAATGTGAATAATATGATTGACGCAATTGTTATTGGTGGTGGGCATGCGGGGGCTGAAGCTGCGCTTGCACTAGCACGTAAAAATAAATCAACGATCCTTATTACAGGCAATCTTAAGATGATTTCATCGATGCCTTGTAATCCCTCAATTGGTGGACCTGCCAAAGGTACTTTGGTTAGAGAAATCGATGCACTTGGTGGAGAAATGGGGAAAAATGCAGATAAAACTGCGTTACAAATGAAAATGTTGAATCGTTCTAAAGGTCCTGCAGTAAGAGCACTTAGAGCGCAATCAGATAAAGTTTTGTATCCGCTTGAAATGAGGAAGACGTTAGAAAATGAACCTCATTTAAGATTGATTGAAGCATATGTTAAACGTTTAATTGTCGAAGACAAAAAAGTGAAAGGTGTTATCTTAGAAAATGGCGATAAGTACTATTCTAACGCCGTTATTATCACTACTGGAACTTATATGGCCGGGGCCGTTTTAGTGGGAGATTCAAAAACATCATCTGGTCCGGATAAACAAAGACCATCGATCGGATTAAGTGAACACTTAAGAGAGCTTGGTCATAAAACATTTCGGTTAAAAACCGGAACGCCACCAAGAATTAAAACAGGATCTGTTGATTTTAGCAAGATGGAACTAAGTCCTGGAGATGGATTTATCTATCA
>JAQUZN010000038.1:6724-14022 GCA_028691315.1 Candidatus Izemoplasmatales bacterium
CACTTATTTTAAGAAGAGATGAAGCATATATTGGAGTATTAATTGATGATTTAGTCACTAAAGGCACAAAAGAACCTTATAGAATGCTGACATCAAGAGCTGAGTTTAGACTTTTACTTCGTCATGATAATGCTGATATTAGGTTAACAGAATACGGACACAATGTTGGGTTAATCAGCGATGAAAGGTATTTATCATTTTTACACAAACTTGAACAAGTCCAGTTTGTAAAAAATACACTACAAACTACATTTATTACTCCCACCAAAGAAGTTAGTGAGTATTTATCCAAACATAATTTGTCTAATCTAAACACAAAAGCTTCTTTATATGAACTATTAAAAAGACCTGAAATTAGTTTTGAAGATTTAAATCCTTTTATTCAGTTTGAAGAACAGATTCCTTATGATGTTTCTGAACAAGTAGAAATAGAATCAAAATATGAAGGTTATATTGTTAAGGCAATCAATGAGGCAAAGAAACAAAAACGAGAAGAAATGATTTTGCTTCCTTTGGATCTTGATTACGATAAAGTAGTTAATTTAGCACTCGAAGCCAGAGGTAAATTAAAGACGATTCGTCCAATATCGATTGGTCAGGCTACGAGAATTAGTGGTGTGAATCCAGCGGATATCCAAATGCTTCTGATTTATTTAAAAAACCGAAAAGCTTAAAAAATGGATATATTTTATCCATTTTTTCTTTCAATTGGAAAAGTATTCTCAAAAATTCATTGATTATGGTAAAATATTGATAAGGTGATGGCATATGGAACTAGTAACTTGGTTAAATGAAAGTGGAATTGAAGTAACTAAAAAACAAATTAAACAATTTGAGCAATATTATGATTTTTTAATTTCCAAAAATCAAGTGATGAATCTTACGACTATTACAGAAAAAGAGGAAGTTTATCATAAGCACTTTATTGATTCCCTCTTTTTAATGAAGGCCATTGATTTTAAAAACCAAAAGTTTTTAGATGTTGGATCTGGGGCGGGATTTCCTTCAATTCCATTAAAGATTATTTTTCCGAAAATTGAAGTGACGATTATAGATTCCTTACAAAAAAGAATCACTTTTTTAGAAGAGTTGGTCTCAATATTAGAAATAGATAATATTAGGCTTATCCATGGAAGAATAGAAGAATTTAAAGAAAAAGAGACTTTTGATGTTGTGAGCGCAAGAGCACTAGCAAGATTAAACTTGTTAGCAGAGTTTTGTATCCCATTTGTGAAGACAAATGGCTATTTTATTGCGATGAAGTCTTTGCACTATGAAGAAGAGTTAAATGAAGCAAAAAAAGCAATTGAACTTCTTGGTGGCGCAATATGCGAGCCATATAAATATGATTTATCGAATGAATTAACACATGTTCTTATTCCAATAAAAAAAATCCATTCTTCGGAAATGAAGTATCCGAGGAATTTTGGTTCAATGAAGAAAAGACCATTGTAGGAGGAACTTCCTTGGCAGTAAAAAAAGCATTTATTTTTTCTGAAATTGAAGATTATCGAAATAAGCTTGAAATCAAACATGTTCGGAGTAAAAATCATTTTGTATTAGGTGTTATCTTGTTTATGATGATTTTAACTCTTGTTTATATGTTGGTTTCAGGGTATTCGTTTAGCGAGACCATTCCATTAATGGTTGGTTTTTTAGCTGTCTTAATTTTTAATATTGCACATTTAGCCTATGGGACAACTTATCAAGAATTCTTTACCTTAAATAAATATGTAACGACACTTGGACTGTTTGCATTATCCATTGGTATGATTTTTACGTTTAAGTCGCCTTCTATCATTATAAGTTTGTTTATCGCTTATTCAATCAGCGCTTTTTACCAAGATTTAAAAGTGCTTTTCTTAAGTAATATTGTCATGTTATTTACCGTATTTATGATTATATTTAATTATCCAGCTTTTCTTGGTTTGCAAAATGCATCGATTGAGTCCAATATTGGTATTGTGTTGTTCTTTGTAGCATTTATGATGATTTTATCTTTGTCTAGTTATGTTATCGTAAAACAAAAAAGTTTTTTCTTCAATCAAATTGCTTCATCAAAAGAATCAGAATTTAGGAATATAGATTTATTGATTGATTTGAAGAACGAAGTGAAGGAAAAGTCTTTTTCTAGCGAAAAATATTTTGACGCTTTAAGCGAGTTTTTAGATGCTTTTTGTGTCAAAATCGAATCTCCTAACATCTTTACGGAAAAAATAGAGATTATGAAATGTATCGATAAAGGTGAAAAAGATGAAGAAATTTTAGTTAAATTTCCAAACTATTCAAAAGCTGATTTGAGTAGACTTGAAGATTTGTTAATCACAAATCATCATAAACTAAGAAAAGTTGCGATGAAACTGGCTTATATGAGCAAACTTGATATTAAGAAACACGAGATCTTTTCTGAAACACAGTTTAAGAGTTTCAACCATCAATCAGATTCGCTTGAAATCAAGATTATTTCGTTTGTCCTTTTTTACACAGTACTCAAAAAGGGATATGCAATTTTACCTGGATTAGACGAATCTAAAATTTACGATGTGCTGATTCATTCTGATTTCTATTATTATATGGATCCTAGAATCATAAAAATCTATCAGGAAAATTCTGATGTATTTAATGAAATTGTCAAAGATGCCTTCAAAAAGAAGGTGAAATCATGAAACATTTCTTAACACGTGTTTTTAACACTGAGTTTTTGCCAATGAGTGAAGTTAGAAAAATTAAAGTTGTGTTAGTCATGTTGTTTTTATTAATGATGACTGCAGTCACTATTCCATTTTCTATTTTCCTGAATTACGAGATTGGGTTTAAAATTGGCGCTATTACAATAATGATTGTTTTCTTCTTATTTATGGTTTTATTCATTAAATGGGATAAGTTAATGCTTGCCATTCACTTCACCATTTTGTATTCGATTGTCTTAACCTTATTTTATACACTTGGGTCTTCAAGTTTTTATGCCTATTTATTCTTTTACATCACGCTAGTAATTATCATTTTCTACCAAGAACTCTATGTTTATGCCGTATATGGATTTTTAGTTGTTTTGCTTGGTGGGTATTTCACTATTTTAAATCAAAATGGGTTAGTTTTAGCGCAGGATATACCAGGAGCACTATATTTATATATTGTTTTTCTAGTTCTTTTTTATATCATTTTCTTTATTCAAATCTTTTTAAACGAGAAATTATCAACGGATTTGAATTATGAATGGGTGAAAATGAATCACGTGGTTGACAAGTACCAAGATCATATATTATATTATTTAAATCTAATTAGAAAAGATTTAAAGGAATCGCCTTTTTATGAAGATCTAGATTTTCAAAAAGCCGCAGATGAACTAAGTACATTTATCTATGAACAATTTAAAGAAAATGGAAGAGATATTACAAATGTTCTAGATTTATATGTGTATATTCACGAAAGAGGCTTAGAAAAGATCTTAGAAAACGATGAATTTAGCATCCCAACAAAAAAAATCGCAAACCGATTAAGCAAGTACATGCTTGATCAACGTACGGAGATGCTATCGATGATTATCAATTTTCATACAAAATTTAAGACTACGGTTTTGTATAAACCAAACCGGTACTTATATGACATTGCTAGTTTATCAAAAGAAACAGATGAACAAATAATTGCTTTATCCCTTATATATCTTTATTTATCAAATGAGATTACCGGGATTGATCAGTGGGAAGATATGAAGAAAGTATTAACCAAAGAAGAGATGAAAGAATTATTTAATTCAATCGATGCGGATAACTTTTTAGGTTTTAATCACATTGGATTCTTTAATGACAATATTGAATTGTTTGAAAAATATCTCTCAAAAATTAGCGAAGCAGAGGAACGATAGTATATGGGAATCATTATATCAATAGCCAATCAAAAGGGTGGAGTTGGAAAAACGACTACTGCTATCAATCTTGCAAGTTCACTAGCAAATCTTGGAAAGAAAGTTCTATTAATCGACCTTGATTATCAAGCTAACGCGACGACTTGTATGGGAATTAATCGCGGAAGCTTCGATAAATCGATTTTCGATTGCTTGACATTAGATGCGACGATTAATGAAATCACCATGAAAACGGATAATCCATTAATTGATGTTTTACCAGCAAAAACTACTGTTGAGTCAATTGAAGAAAAGATTATTTTAAATTCAAACCGCGATTTTATTTTGCATACCCAGTTAAGACCGATTAGAAGCGAATACGAGTATATTTTAATCGATTGTCCTCCTTCACTTGGATACATTACAATCAATGCTATGATGGCTTCAGATGGCGTAATAGTACCCGTCCAGTGTGAGTTTTTAGCAATGGATGGATTAACACAGTTACTAAATACGATTCGTTTTGTTCAGTCCAAAAAGAAAGTAAACAAAGAAACGTTGACGATATATGGAGTTTTATTAACAATGCTAGACACAAGAATTGCGTCAGGGTTTCATGTCGTTAATGAAGTAAAAACCTATTTTGGAGAAAAAGTATTTCAAACGATTATTCCTAGAAATGTATCATGTTCGAACGCAACATTTTATGGCGTTCCAGTGACAGAATATTCTCCAAAAAGTAAATCTTCTATTAGTTATCGCCAGTTAGCCAAAGAGGTGATTTCCAGAAATGAATAAAGATGCATTTGTAAAACGTGGATTAAATGACTTATTAAAAGAAAATGAAATCCTTGACCTTGAAAAAGAAGAAGTCATTGATATCCCTTTAGATAAGATTGAACCGAATCCATTTCAACCACGAAAACACTTTGACAGTAACCAGTTAAATGAGCTTGCGGAGTCGATTCGGATTAACGGGGTATTGCAACCGGTTATTGTTAAAAAGGTTATGGATGGTTATATGCTCGTGGCAGGCGAAAGAAGATGTAGAGCATCTAAAATCGCTGGATTTGAATCTGTGCCAGCAATCGTTAGAGATTATAATAATCAATATTTAGCTGAACTAGCTTTGCTTGAAAACATTCAAAGAGAAGATTTAACGATAGTTGAAGAAGCTAATGCTTATCAAAATGCGATTTCTTCGTTAAATCTCACACATTTAGAATTATCACAAAAAATTGGAAAAAGCCGTTCGTATGTTTCTAACACACTGGGGTTATTATCTTTACCTCAAGTCGTTCTAGATGAAATCAATAAAGGCAATATTTCTATGGGACATGCTAGAGCGTTGTCAAAATTAAAAGATGTAAGTAGAATTAAAAGTATTGCATCTTTAATTGTTGACCATCAATTAACTGTACGGGAAATTGAAGCTTTAGCCAAAAAAGAGAAAAAGAAAAATCAAATCAATAGAGCATTACCAGATAATCCATTAAATGAGTTAGTGAATACCGCTAAATTGGAAACTATGAAAGTTTTTCAGTTCGAACAACCAATTAAAGCGACAAAAAATAAACTTGTTATTTCTTTCTCTAATGAAGAGGAAATTAAAAAGTTTAATCAAGTGATCAAAGGATTTAAGGAGAACTCCGATGGACATAGAGATTAAGCTTGGGAGTATTCTTGAATTAAAAAAAGGACACCCTTGTGGGGCGAACCGTTGGGAAATTATTCGTTTTGGAACGGACTGTAAAATCAAGTGTTTGGGTTGTGGGAGAATTGTTTTAATTGATCGTCCCACACTCAAAAAAAGAGTAAAAAAAATTTTGGAGGAAAAAAGTGAAGAACATTCTTGATCTGATTATTGAGTTTCGCGATAAACGCGGATGGAGAGAGCATGATACTCCAGATGCACTAGCAAAATCAATTATTATTGAAGCTGCAGAACTACTTGAAAACTACCAGTGGCCTGATGTAACACCTGATAAAGAAAACGTCAAAGAAGAATTAGCGGATGTTTTAATTTATGCCCTTGCAATGGCTGCGGACCTAGGACTTGACCCAGAAGAGATAATAAAAGAAAAATTGATTAAAAACGTTAAAAAGTATCCAGAAAACAAGTAAATTAGCGAAAAAATGTTTGAAAAAGAATTGATACTTAGGTATAATATAGAAGGTGTTTTATGAAAAATGCCTTCTATATCATTTTTTTTAAAACTTAATCCAATCTTTGGCAATTTTTAATTGACAAAAGCACTTTAAAATAGTAAAATATAATTCGCACTGTAAAGTGAAGGTTTGGGCCTATAGCTCAGGTGGTTTAGAGCGCACGCCTGATAAGCGTGAGGTCGATGGTTCAAGTCCATTTAGGCCCACCATTTTTTTATTCATCAAAGGGGTATTAGCTCAGCTGGGAGAGCGCCTGCCTTGCACGCAGGAGGTCAGCGGTTCGATCCCGCTATACTCCACCATAATTAAATTTAATGTCTGGCGGTGTAGCTCAACTGGCTAGAGCGTACGGTTCATACCCGTAAGGTTAAGAGTTCAAGTCTCTTCGCCGCTACCAATTTTTGAGGACCCATAGCTCAGTTGGTTAGAGCTATCGGCTCATAACCGATCGGTCGTAGGTTCGAGTCCTACTGGGTCCACCACTCATTATTTAAATAAAGTTGTATATAGCCAAACGGAGAAATACCCAAGCACGGCTGAAGGGATCGGTCTTGAAAACCGACAGGGCGTGAGAGCGCCGCGGGGGTTCGAATCCCTCTTTCTCCGCCATTTTTTTCTGCCGAAATAGCTCAATTAGGTAGAGCAACTGAATCGTAATCAGTAGGTTGTAGGTTCGATTCCCGCTTTCGGCACCATCGCATTTCGTTTTATGGCTCATCACAGGAGCTTATGTGACCCGCTAGCTCAGCTGGTAGAGCATTTGACTTTTAATCAAAGGGTCAGGCGTTCGAACCGCCTGCGGGTCACCATCCACTTGCCCGAGTGGCGGAATAGGTAGACGCGCTGGACTTAAAATCCAGTGTCAGCAATGACGTGTCGGTTCAAGTCCGACCCCGGGTACCATCATTATTTTTAGGTTGGGGTATTAGCTCAGCTGGGAGAGCGCCTGCCTTGCAAGCAGGAGGTCAGCGGTTCGATCCCGCTATACTCCACCAATTTTTGAATGTCCTTTTATGTTATTTTTTTTAATAAAAAAAGCATAAAGTTCATATATATTGCGGTTTGATTTGACTTGATTTATATTGACAATTGCCGTATGGTTTGGTATTATAGAATAGCACAAAACATATCGCGGGGTGGAGCAGTCTGGTAGCTCGTTGGGCTCATAACCCAAAGGTCGAAAGTTCAAATCTTTCCCCCGCAACCAATGGTCCTGTGGTGTAGTGGTTAACATGCCAGTCTGTCACACTGGAGATCGCGGGTTCAATTCCCGTCGGGACCGCCA
>JAQUZN010000207.1 GCA_028691315.1 Candidatus Izemoplasmatales bacterium
TAGATGACGGAGAGCCGGCTATTGATTTAATGGAGAATATCTATTCTAAGGATTGGTCCAATACAGTAACCCTAAGGCTAGGCGGAAATTTGCCGGGCACAAATGGCAAGAGAGGTCTGTACAGTGTGAATGGGAAACTATTTGCAGTAGACGCAAACAACAACAAAATATATGAAATTAACCCAGACGGCTCCGGTATGTTTGGGTTTGGTGCGTTTCATTTTTCTAAAGATGGCATAGAATTCTCCAAAGACGCAACAATAAAATGGAATAACTTCATTGACGAATACATTGCCAACGGTACTACTATTGGTAGTAAATTCGTCGCCTCTCCTACCGGATTCTTTGGAAGCAAAGCAAGTAACGGCAAATTAACAGGAGTATTAATGGGTAAAAATGTAACGGTCAATGGAGTAACAAGGACAGGTATATTCGCTCTGGTGGATGATGTTCCTGTATTTGAACTTGACCCGATTACTAAGAAGTATAAGTTTGAAGGAGAGATTAAGGCTACGAGTGGCTCTTTAGATGGGCTAACCGTAAATAGATGTAAGATTGAAGATGTGCTGATTCAGGGTGCTACAATGGTTGATTCACTCGGTGATTCTTATTTTTATATCGAAAGTAATTTTGTTACATTTAATACTTCTAAAGCGGTCAGGGTAAAGCTGATGGTTCCTAATGTATTAATGGTAAACGGGCTTGATCTCACATTGAACGCTCCTGTGGAATTTAAGTTAATGAATATTTCCCAATATGTGATCTCTCTTTCATTTGGGGGAAAGAGTTCCGGTATTAGTTATTGTAGTGCTTATCAGGCTACCACCGTATCTACGACTGCGGCACAGTATTCCAGCATAATAGATTTTAACGCATTAAGCATACCAAAAGGATGGTGTGCAAAATTAATATTCATACCAAGTCAAAAAGCGGCAGCGGAATATTATGGAAACTGGTACCTTCTAGATTCTAATAGATATCAGAGATACTATCATCCTAGTGAGACGGCCAGCTTCAAGTACGAGATGATTCCAATAGGAATTGCTGATACAATAACAAAATAAGTATTAATATAAAAACAAAAGATTATGAAAAAAGAAAAAGAATTAAGAGCAGATAATATTGATTTATCTTATTCTTATATCAGTTTTGGAAAGGGAATTGTTGCTATGCCTGAAAAAAATGGCTATCTAATACACGAAGAAACTAACACAACAAATTCTGTATATACACCTATCAGTTTCTTTAAAAGATTAATGTTGAAGTGGTTTTTTGGACTTAAAGATAAAAATAATAAAAACTAAAAATTATGGAAAATCAAGATCTTAAGATTAGTAACGTGACTACAGTCATGAAAGTAGAAAAAGAAGTCAGCGGTTTCAAAGTATCAGGAACAGTTGAAGTGTACAACAACAGCAAGGAAATTAAGAAGATCGACGCTAGAATTATTGCTTCAAATGAAATAGATTCTATGAAGTCTTACAACTATAGTGTTAATCGGTATGTATCTAATCCGATGGAAGGAATTTCATCAAGTAATGAAGATTCTATTCCCATACTTGCAGTTGGAATAGAGTTTGAAAAACTTATTGAAGCAGCAATTGCAGCTAATCAGTTAAATACAATTTAAATCAATAATAATCTAAAATAATAGGAGAAATAAAAAATGAAAACATTAGATGTAATCAACGTATACAAAGTATTGAATGAAGCCAAACTGTCTAAAATGGATGATTCTGATAAGTTTAAGGTGATTAAGGCTGTCAGGGCGTTAAGAGCTATAGCGAATGACTTTGAAGAATTGGTGAAAGACGTTCAGGAGAAACTGAAAGATGAGTCATTTGCAGAAATGCAAGCTAAAGCGCAGAAATGGCAAGACGAAGGAGAAAAAACTTCTCTTTCAATTGATGAGCGCAAAAGTATTAATCAATACTTCAGTGATTACAGTAACAAAGTCGATAAGTGCTTGAAAGAAGAAGGAGAGAAAGATAATGAACTTACTTTCGAAAAGCTGACCGACGAAGCATTAGATAAGTTATCTTCCTCCAACGACTGGAATGTTAAGACTATCATACAGGTCCAGGACGCTTTGTGTTTGTAATATTAAAAGCCGTCCTGCTCTCACAAGTTGGACGGCTTACAAACATAATACTTGTTAAAGTAACAAAGGCAGACAAATATAATAATTATTTATTAAGAAAAAGAACGATGGAATATTTTAAAAATTTGATTGTCGGATTGATCACCGGTATTGCCGCATACCTCAATCCAATTTCAGGAGAAATAAAGAGCCTAATAGCTGTATTTGCTCTTAATTTCTTATGTGGGCTATTAACCGCATTATTAATTAATCATGAGAGCTTCTCTTTCAAGAAGGCTTGGAAATGCGTTTGTGAAGCAACAATCTTCTTTATGTTGGTTTGTTGTATCTATTTTATCGGTGAACACAAAGGCAATCCTGAAGGAGCGTTGCAATGCGTTTCATTTATTACGTATAGCGTGTTTTACTTTTATGGGGTGAATATCCTGCGTAATATTAAAGCATTGCTGCCTAATACTAGCATCGGATTCAAGGTGGTTGCATTTCTTCACTATGTATTAAGTGTTGAGTTTATAAAGAATATACCTTATCTGACTAACTATTTGAAAGGAGAAACAAAATGAAACACTTTACATTAAAAGAACTGTGTCGTTCCAACGTGGCAGAGGTACGGAGAATAGAGAATAAGCCGAATCAACAGCAAATTGATTCGCTAACGGCTTTAGTGGATAACGTATTAGACCCTCTAAGAGAGAGATTCAAAAGACCCATTATCATCAACTCAGGATTTAGGTCTAAGGACTTGAACGGAGCTGTAGGAGGAGCTTCTAATAGCCAACACATGAAAGGTGAAGCTGCTGATATCTATGCCGGGACCAAAGAAGGCAACAGGGAACTTTTCGAGCTCATCCGAAAGCATCTTCCTTTTGATCAGCTAATCAATGAGAATGACTTTAGCTGGATTCATGTGAGTTATCGGGCTGATGGAAAGA
>JAQUZN010000208.1 GCA_028691315.1 Candidatus Izemoplasmatales bacterium
GCACGAACTCAAACTTTTTCTTCCGGGTATACTTTTCCCTTTTGGATCGATTTTAACATATTCCGGCATTGACTATTAATACAAAATGATAATCGATTTATAATTTTCAAGTGTACCTTCCCAATTGTGTATTATTAATTACAAAGTGCCGACATTTCCCACACTCTCAATGGGCAACCTTCTATAATATGTAAAATGCCATATCATTTTAATGAAGTGAATACTCTCAAAAACAACTTACTAAATATTCTATGTAATGAGGATTATTTATCACCGATTTTCGTCAGCCGTTTATGTTCCACCAAAAAACCCACAATTTTTGCATCAAAACCCGACGATCAGTACTGTTTTTTTAAAAAATAGATCTTTCTAATATGTTCCATTCATGGAACATTAAATTTTTGATATCTAATTATAAATCTACGTACTGAACCAATAATGGTACAGAAAACCCCCTAAATATACCTTAAAATCCATTATCTGACGTTGATAAAGATGTTTTAGAAATAAATTTTAAATATTTTAAATTCCATAATCCCTACATATGAGTAACGATGATAATTTTAATCCTGTCGAGTATTTTTTGAACCCAAAAGAATCTGCACAAAAGCGATATGAAGCTCTTAGGGCATATTATCTAGAATCATTAACTCAAAAAGAAGCTGCAAAGAAAGCCGGGTATTCCATATCAACATTCCAATCCCTCGTAAGCAATTTCCAAAATGGAAAAATTGAATTCTTTGTGAAACCACATTATGGACCAAACAAAAGACAAACCTCTGATTTCATACAAGAAAGAGTCATCTCATTACGAAAAGTTAACCATTCAGTATATGAAATCAAAGACATATTAGCAGAAGAGGGGTTTAACACAAGCATTCAGACAATAAGCCGAATAATAAAAGATGAGGGGTTCGCAAAATTACCACGTAGAACAAAGGAAGAACTTGGCCTTACAAAAAAGAACACGCTTCTGCCACAAATATCAACAGCAATAGATTTCGAACAACTTAATAGTTACATGTTCGAATGTCAGGTCGGTGGAATATACTACTTCATACCATATATTTTACAAACTGGATTGTACGAACTGATATCATCAGTACCATTCCCGGAAACTTCAAAACTATCAAAGATCAATTCCATCTTCTCCTTACTGGCTCTGAAGTTAATAGGACATGAAAGACTGTCCAAAATATCAAGTTACAATTATGATTCAGGCTTTGGTTTCTTTGCGGGATTGAACGTTCCACCGAAAACAACTGCTACATCAACATACTCATACCTGGTTGACAAGAAAACGATCCAGTCTTTCATGAAAGAGTTCATATCACATATGAAATCCACATATCCACAATATTACCAAGGAGATACCATCAACCTTGATTTCCACTCTATCCCACACTACGGAGAAAAGTCCGAAATGGATGATAACTGGGTAGGTGCAAGGCATCAACGTTTGAAAAGTGCACTGACACTCTTTGCCCAAGATGGCGAATCCAGACATCTCCTGTATGCAAATACGGATATCAATAGACAAGATGAAGCGAATGAGATTATGAACTTTGTGAATTACTGGACAGATGTAAAGGGGATTATCGAACAGACATTGGTGTTTGATTCCAAATTAACAACATATGAGACGTTAGAAAAAATTGATAGTGACAATATCAAGTTCATCACATTGAGAAGACGTGGTAAGAAGTTGATAGAGGATGCAAATAGTATTCCTGATGAGGATTGGATTAAAGTGGATCTGAAAAAAGAGAAACGTAAATTCAATAAGTTCAAAATGTATGAAAGCGAGATCATACTGCCACGAACTAATCTCAAGGTGCGCCAAGTAATTTTTAAAGAGCATGGCCGGCAACTACCTACATTCCTGATTACAAATAATTTCGAGATCGAGCTTGAAACTCTGGCTTTGCAGTATGCAAATCGTTGGTTAATCGAAAACAAATTCTCAGAGTTGGTTGATTTTTTCAATCTTAATGCTTTGAGTTCACCATTTATGGTTCGAATATATTTTGATGTTGTTTTGACCATTGTAGCCGATACACTTTACAGGTTGCTTGCTGATGACCTGAAGAGATTTGAGGATTGCACTCCAAAAACTATTTTTTCCGATTTCATTAACTGCAGATGTAATGGAGAGGTTATTGGTGAAGAGATTATAATCAAAATGAAGAAGAAGGCAACAACGCCTGTTTTCAAATCGAATGAGATTTTTAGGAAATCGTATCCAATACCATGGTTAGGCAACAAGAGACTTCGATTTGATTGGATATCTTGAGCATGGTTCAATTATGAAATATAAACACTTGACGAAAATCGGTGTTTATGACAAATGAATTTTATGAAGAATATTTTCAAATTATTGAAGATAATTTCGGCAGGTATTTCAAAGCTAACGATCCCATTGAATCTGTTAATAGTTTACTTAAACAGCCAATGACTACCAGAATATTATATGAAACATCAGAAACAATTACTGATGATATTTATGATTTGTTCAAAAAAAATGAAGATAAAATATTTACAGAACTTGATTCATTGAAAGGTTTCAAGACTCATTTTTGTGGAAGTGTTGCTCCTCAAGATACGGAGAAATTTCTGTGTAGAACGGGATTATATGTAGACACAACCATTATATCCGACCCAATAACTTTTATACATTCTTTGAAACATATCCTGAACAAACCAAATTTCACTGAATTACTTTTTAGGCATGCATTTAAAATGTTGAAGTTAAAAAATGCTTTGATAAATGATTCTGAAACACCTATTTTAAGAATAATTCCAAGACCCTCTCTTCCAATAGAAGATAGTAATGTATATGAAGGAGCTGACAAGCAGGTGTTATCTTTTTTTAACGAGTTGTTTGATGAAAACATCGAATCATTTGATGAATTGGAAGAAATTATTTCGAAAATCAAAACGACAGATAAATTAATTGAAAATATAACTAATTCAAAATTGTTAGTTCCTGAAATAACGGAATGTTTCGATATAAAAA
>JAQUZN010000209.1 GCA_028691315.1 Candidatus Izemoplasmatales bacterium
AAAGCATTGTTTGGACAAATTGAAGCTGTAGATACCTTACAAGAGATAACTGGAAATGAAACATCTTCAAGACTTTGGCTTCAAGATGCAATTGTAATTGATGATTTTGTATATCTATTTCCACTGCTTGTAAAAGATGAAAGCACTGCTTTTTATGTCGCAAGTGTTAATGTCATTAAAGCCCCAATTGTAGACGGATTAATCGATTATAAAAATGCAACTTACCTTTCCTCCCCGCTATATATAAAAACACCATCTGGTGGTGACTTATATTTCGGTGCTGGAATTCTTGATAACAGGGACATTGATGGTTATATCTATATTTATGGTTACCTTGATTTAGATGGAAGAAAGCTGACTGTCGCAAGAACAACAGCAGAAAATATATCAAACTTTAATGAATGGCTTTTTTATAACGGAACTTCTTTTTCTGATAATCCACTTGACTCTGCTCCTTTTCTAGATAGTGTGTCTCCGGAATTATCTGTGACATATATGACTTCAGGTATATATCAAGGGAAATATATGCTTGTCGCAATGGAAGGGACCACGAGCGGAAGAGTGTCTTATTCGGTTGGGGAAAGTCCCGTGGGTCCCTTCTCAGAATTTCATTTATTATATGAAACAAGTGAATCAGAGGATTTGAAAAGTGCTTTTACATACAATGCCAAAATGCATCCTATATTATCAACACCGGAAGCATTTCTTATTTCTTATAATGTGAATACTACAAGTATCAGTGCCTTAGGAAATACCGAAATTTATTATCCTCGTTTCATCATTGTTACTGAAGTAAAAGCCCCAAAAGGAGAATAAAACAATGAAATTAAAAAATCTGACTTATCCAGTTTCTAAAGGAATTAATAAGGTTGATTTGGGAAGAATTCTTCCCATCGGAAAAATTACTGGCGTTGACATAGAAAACATCCACTTCATGATTGATGCTTTTGAACAAGAATATGTACCAAATCAAACAACGTACGCATCTAGTCTTGAATTTAATGCACTAGAAGGTGGGGATATTACTGTTATATTTGGAAAAGGATATGTCGCAAGCTTTGACGAGAAATGGACTAATCGTTTCCAACATACGGATAAGTGGTGTGGTGGCGACGGAATCTATTCATTCAATTTAACGGATGGAAACGATGATTTTGACCAAATAGAACAAAAGAAGACTTTGTTCGTATTTGGAGATACATTTGTTGGAAGGTTTGACCATGATACAAAACAACGTTTTGAACCACTGCTCATGCCTAATAACTCAGTAGCATTGCTTCAAAAAGAAAGTGAAAGTGTTAACTTTTATATCCATACAGAAAAAAATGGTAGTATATCTGGCTTTTTTAAGATAGATCCTCGCTTTGATAAAAAGGGTACGATTCCTATGAACACCGTGATGTATGATGATAGAGAAGAAAATGACGGATGGTTATCTAGTTACAATCCTTCAGAATGTAACATTACCTATGATTTATCTAAAGAAAGATTTGTTACCAGAATAAGAATAACCAATTACTATCAAAAACAAAGTACGATGCTATCAACTCGTGGCATTCGCATTTTTAGACTTTTTGGTTCAGTGGATGAAAAATCATGGACTGATTTAGGAGAATATGAAGCAGATATCAATTTGGATGGAAAAACAACTACCGAAATTGATTTAGGTTTTAGTTATCGTTATTTTCGATTTGAAATCAATACAACACCCGGTACTGGAAATTATTGTGATGAAGTATGTGAAGGATTATTTGGATTAAAAAAAATCGAGTTTTTCAATCGTGATGAGAGATATCTTGATGTTGAAGCAACTGCTAACACTGTTTTACAAGAAGAACCAGCCCGTTCATGGATTTGGCTTCAAGATGGAGTTGTAGTTGGTAAAAAACTATATTTTTATCCTTTAACAGTTGTTTCAGATATAACCCAACCTGAAGGATTACAATTTAGAGTCACAGGAATCAACATGATTTCAGTGCCCTTTAACGAAGATAAAATTCATTTTGATGAACAATCGCAAAAACGAACACCATTTTTATATAAACATCAAGGAATAGAATATGCACTTGGTGGAGCAGTGATGCCTTGTTTAAATGATGGATATGTTTATGTATATGGATATACTTCAACATATGGACAAAGAAAAATGATTGTCTCAAGAGTAAAAGCGGAGGAAATCGAAAACTTCGACTCCTACGAATATTTTGATGGCAAATATTTTGTTTATGATATTAAAAAAGCAAAAACAGTTTTAGATCATATTTCTTGTGAATTTAGTGTTTCTCCGATTTTAAAAGGAATGAACAAAGGAAAATATATCGCCATATATACTTATGATGTGAATACGCCATATGTTGCCTATAGTATTGGGGATTCACCAGTAGGACCTTTCACAAAACCACAAATTATTTATAAAACACCTGAACAAGAAAAATTTGGAAAAACAACTTATACATACAATGCAAAAGCACATCCGCATCTATCCTGTTCAACCGCTATTCTTGTTAGTTATAACACTAATACTTATTCATTTACCCATAATAGGGAAAATGCAGATGTATACAATCCACGTTTCATTAGACTTGAAGAAATTTAATCTTGAAAGGGGATGACCTTGTGGGGAACACTCAAAAGAAGTCATATCGATCTCGAAAAAAAACAAAAACCATAACCCATATTATTCTTCACATTGTCTTAATTCTTTGTTCAATTGTTTTTGTGTTTCCATTTCTATGGATGTTATTTACTGCGCTGAAAACACCAGCTGAATTACTTCAAGGAATTGAAGCATTTTTCCCAAAAGATCCGCAATGGTCAAATTTTGTTACCGCAATCCAAAAAATTCCGTTTTTTCTATATTTAAAGAATAGCTTAATTATCTCTTTTTGTGTTGTCCTCGGGACTATTATTAGTGCCACAACTGCAGCATATGCATTTGCTAAGCTAAAATGGAAAGGCAGAGATAAATGGTTTCTCATTATGCTTGCAACAATGATGCTTCCTC
>JAQUZN010000210.1 GCA_028691315.1 Candidatus Izemoplasmatales bacterium
CACTTCTAATGCTTCTATGTATGATGGTACTACATCCACTGCAGAAGCAATGTTTATGGCAGAAGCAATTACCAAACGTAAAAAGATTTTGATTCCATTAAATGTTAGTCCAATGATTGTGGATGTCGTAAAAACATATGCACATTACAGGAACATTCAAATTGAAATGATTAATATTATTGATGGGCTTATTTCAAAAGAAGACTTGAAAAGAAAATGTGATAACGGGGTTGCAGCTATCATTGTTCAAAAGCCTAATTTTTTTGGACTTGTTGAATCATTTGATGAAGTGTCAAAATTGATTCACGAAGTGGGTGGATTGCTCATTGAAAATGCCGATATTTCTACATTAGGTGTTTTAAAAACACCAAAAGAAGATGGGGCAGATATCGCTGTTGGTGATTGTCAAAGTTTAGGAATGCCTGTTGCTTTTGGTGGACCTTCACTTGGATATATGGCTGTTCTTAAACAATACATTAGAAAAATGCCAGGTCGTATCTGTGGACTTAGCTATGATCAAGACGGAAAAAGAGCGTTTGTGCTCACTTTGCAAGCGAGAGAACAACATATAAGAAGAGAAAAGGCTAATAGTAATATTTGTTCGAATCAATCTTTAATGGCACTTTATATTACTATATATTTATCTTTGCTTGGACCAAACGGATTAAAAGAAGTAAATGAGTTAAGTTATCAAAATGCCCATTACTTACACGATGAATTAATTAAAACTGGCAAATTTACACAAGTATTTTCAGCTCCGTTTTTAAAAGAATTTGTTCTTGAAACAATGATTCCCCATTCTTTAATCCAAAAGACATTGCTTGATCATGGAATATTTGGGGCACTATCATTATCTGATATTCATCCAGAATATGAAAACCTAGTCAATTTTGCTGTTACGGAAAAAAGAACAATTTCAGAAATTGATGAGTTAGTGAAGATATTAGGAGGTTTATCATGGTAAAAGATGATGCATTAATCTTCGAACTTTCTCAAAAAGGTAGAGTGGGATATTCTTTACCAAATGCAAAGAAAACTCAATATCAACTAAATCAATTTCCAAGTGATTTATTAAGAGCAGACCTTCCTGCGTTACCTGAAGTATCAGAACTAGATGTGATAAGACATTTCACCAATATTTCGAAGAAGAATTTTGGCGTTGAAAATGGATTTTACCCTCTAGGTTCTTGCACAATGAAATATAACTCAAAAATCAATGAAGAAATTGCATCACTTAGTGTATTTAATCATCTTCACCCTTTCCAAAGCGTCAGCACTTTACAAGGGGTTTTAAAGATATATTATGATCTTGCGAACATGCTATCAAACATTTCAGGTCTTGATGAATTTAGTCTTAATCCTTATGCTGGTGCTCACGGTGAACTAAGTGGACTTATGATTATGAAAAAGTATCATGAAGATCGTGGTGATTTTAAAAGAACTAAAGTAATTGTTCCAGACTCAGCACATGGCACAAATCCAGCTAGTACAGCGGTATGTGGAATGAATGTTGTTGAAATTGCATCAAATTCACTTGGTCGAATCGATTTGGAAGCTCTAAAAGCAGTCCTGTCAGATGAAATTGCTGGTATCATGTTAACTAACCCAAATACTCTAGGAATGTTTGAGCCTGATATTTTAGAAATTGCTCGTCTAGTTCATGAGGCTGGAGGATTACTTTACTATGATGGTGCAAACTTAAATGCCCTTCTAGGAGAAGTTAGACCTGGTGATATGGGATTTGATATTATGCATATCAATCTTCATAAAACATTTTCAACTCCTCATGGTGGTGGTGGACCTGGCTCTGGTCCTGTTGGCGTGACAACAATGTTAAAACATTTATTACCAAATCCGCGTGTTAAAAATGCTGGAGAATATTTCTATATTGAATATAATGCCGATGCAATTGGTCAAATATCTTCCTTTTTTGGGAATTTTAAGGTATGGCTAAGAGCTTATGTTTATATTCTTTCATTAGGAAAAGAACACATTAAGGAAATTGGACCATTTGCAACACTGAATGCGAATTACATTAAAGAACATTTGAAGGATGATTACTATCTTCGTATGGAAGGCTTTTGTATGCATGAATGTGTTTTTGATGGTTTAGTAAATCAAGAATCTGGAGTTAAAACACTCGATGTCGCTAAACGGTTGTTAGATTATGGCTATCATGCGCCAACAATTTACTTCCCACTTTTGTTTCATCAATCGATAATGATTGAGCCTACTGAAACTGAATCAAAACAAACACTTGATGAGTTTATTGCTGTAATGAAACAAATTGCATTAGATGCCAAAGAAAATCCTGAGTTGTTAAAAACAGCCCCACACACGACACCAATTCGAAGAATTGATGAAGTGTATGCTGCTAGAAAAACGATACTCACATATAAGGATTATTTGGAACAGCCAAAATAAAAAATATAGGGGGATTGATTATGAATATTACTTCAACATTTGGGATAGGTATTATTGATGTTGTGATTATTCTAGCAGTTATTTTGTTTATGATTCTTGGATGGAAAAATGGTTTTTTACTTAAAATCGTGGAAATGGCATCTGGAATATTTGGCTTAATAGGATCAATTTTACTTGCAAGACCATTCTCAACTGTCTTAGATAAATGGATAGGAGAAGCAGTCAGCACTAAAGTTAATGAATATTTAGTCTCAAGATTAGTAGATTTACCACCAAATTTTACAGAGCAGGCGCTTCGAACCTCGCTCGAAGGAATGAGTTTGCCACAATTTATGGTGGATTGGATTGTAAAGGGAATTGATTTTAGTTCAATGACAAATACGATTGTGGATACAATTACTCCAGTGATTCAGTCACTTGCATTACTTGTTATAGCTTTTATTACGTTATTCTTTGGTTCAATGATTATATTTTTCTTTTTGAAAATACTTGCCAAAATGATTACTTCTATTCCTGTTATTAGAGAAGCTGATAAAGTATTAGGTGTTTTATTTGGAATTATCAAAATCGGT
>JAQUZN010000211.1 GCA_028691315.1 Candidatus Izemoplasmatales bacterium
AAGAACTTAGTGTGTACGCCTCAAAAGAGCATTTAATCTTTTTTAAAGCTGACTTGATGGAACTTTGTGAAGTAAAGCGTGTTGGTCTTGAAATCAAAAACTACTTACAAGAAAATAACAATTGTCTTCTTGACGCACTTATTAATAATGCTGGCTGTGTTAGAAATTGGTATTCGACAAACCCTCAGGGGTATGAACAACAGTTTGCACTTAATCACTTGTCGGGATTTTATTTAACACACTTATTGCTTGATTGTATTATTAAGGCAAAAGGAAGAATTCTAATTACATCGAGTAAATCGCATATGAATACTAAAATCCGCTGGAATGATATTATGTTTGAAAAACATTACCATCCCTTACTTGTTTATAAACAATCCAAACTGGCAAATATGTTATTTGCCTATGAACTAAATAATCGGTACAAAGCGCTTGGTATAAAAGCGTATGGTATTGATCCAGGATTAGTAAATACAAATATTGGTTTAAAAAATACAGGCGGTTTAGTTAAGTTTGTCTGGAATATTAGAAAAAGATTTGGCCTTTCTCCTGAGGTTCCGGCTAAGACTTATCTTTACTTATTAGAAGAAATGCCTGCACCAATTGATTTGTATTATCATAATTCCAAACCAGCGTATTACAGTTCTGAAGTCAATTTTAAAAATTCATTTCGTTTTTTTGTTTTGTCTGAACAGTTATGTAATATAAAATTTGGTGATTTCTCATGAAAGTTTTAATAACCGGAGCTGCTGGAGGACTTGGCAGAACATATATTAACGAATGTATAAAAAGAAGTTACGAGGTTTGTGCGACCGATATTAATAATAATGGTCTTATTACAATGAGAGAAGGTATCTATAATCGTTATAGAAAAAACATACTTACTTATCCATGTGATCTAACAAATGATAATAGTGTTAATAAGTTGATGGATTATCTAAAAGAACAACAGTTTGAAGTAGATATGTTATTAAATGTTGCGGGAATTGATTTTGAGGGTGGATTTCTTGACCGAAGTTTTTCCGAAATTCAAAATGTGATTAATTTAAATATACTTGGGACTTTAAGGGTGACACATAAGATTTTATCTTCAAAAGAATTTTCAAAACGATTTTACATAATCAATATTTCTAGCCTCGCTGCAGAACAACCAATTCCCTTAAAGGCAACATATGCAGCATCGAAAAGATTCCTTCTTGATTTCTCAAGAGCAATAGGAGAAGAACTTAAATCAAAACATGTGAATGTATTAGCGGTTTGTCCGGGTGGTCTTGCGACAACTTGCGAAGTCATGCACGCAATCAATGGTCAAGGATTCTTTGGCGCTATCACGACATGCAATATGGAAAGAGTTGTGACTCATAGTATTGACTATGTTTTAAAAGGAAAAACAAAATATATTCCTGGTATATTTAATAAGTTAGCGAGTTGCTTGAATTACTTACTACCAATCAATTTTACAACAAAGTATCTTTATAAAAGATGGGCAAAGGCTCAGTCAACTTGGCTAACAGGTTTGGTAGAGGAAATTAAGGTATGACAAATATTATCAGCATAATCGGATTATTAATATGCATACTTGCAATAACGTCACTTCTCAAATCCACTCACGCTATGACATATCTTAAAATTGCGGCTTTATTTCTTCTGGTTTTTAAGATTATTGAATTTACTTTGGTGAATGTGAAAGGCGAGTTTTCTTATCCAATTGAAATTTCTACAATCACCTACTTTATGTTCTCTATCACTTTACTATTTAATGTTAAGAAATATCTTCATGTGGCAACGTTTTTCGCGATCATAAGCGGTATAGGGTTCTTTCTTTTTTACTCGCTGTTTGGTAGTGTTTCGTTACTACATTATGATATTGAGAAACATATTATTTCAGTTATATGTCATGGAATCTTACTTGTTGGCGGAGTATTTCTATTGATGCAGAACGAGTTTAACAAATCAAATAAATTTGATATTTATGTTGTAATGTTAGCAATTCTTGGTCATGCGTCGATTTTTTATATTGATAGCATAAAAAACACAACATTCATATATTATTTAATTAAACCCGAGTTCTTACAGGTGTTTAGTAGTCCCTGGCAAAACCACCTTGTTCAGGTACTATATTATTTAATTTTAATGTTTGTCTTTATTCAAATGATTGCTATATTCTATAAATTCAATCGGAATTATTCCTATCTGACAGCAGTAATATCGCAAGATAAAAAGAAATGTAATTTTGTAAATTCAAAGCCAAGACAAAAAAATCAAAATATGAGAAGAAATTTTTGATAAAGTATTCTTGTATTTAGTTTTCATAACATAAAAAAGTTTAGCTCGATTTTGAACTAAACTTTTTTAATGTTATTTAATTGGGCATTGTTACTAAACATTTCTATTTCTTAATCAAGTCTTTTTTTAATTTTGCATTTTCAAAAAGAATGATAGTTCCCAGTATAATCATCAAAGAAATGCAAAATAGGTAGGCGAATGTTAGAATATTCAACACTAGTGATGTCTGATTAAAAAGCTTCTTTGCATATATAAGATAGATTGGAATTTGTGTAGTGAGAATAAATCCAACAAAAATTAGTACTCTATTATTCATATCGATAAGTGATTGTTTATCTGTAAAGATAGATGGTCTTGTAGTCTCATATGATTTTTCCCATAAAAACCAACCGTTCCTAGATTTAAAAAGATGCCAACCATCATCGGTCATGAGCGTATTATAGTCGGCATCACGCTTATAGTGAAAATCAATGCAGTATCTAATTTTTGCAGGATCTTGTTTGGCAAACTTTGTGAACATAAAACCAAGTATAGTTTTTGTGGGAATCCATCCAGAAAAAGCCATCTTTTCAAGAAGGTTCTCATAGTGTTGTGAGTTAGAAGAGAACCAAGGTGTAAATAACCATTTATGATTTTTCATAATTTAATCTCCCTTATCCCGTTTTCATATAATTCTTTAAGC
>JAQUZN010000212.1 GCA_028691315.1 Candidatus Izemoplasmatales bacterium
TTAAATAACAAAATAACAGATGCGATAATAACGGATACTAGTGTCCAGATAATAAATCTTTTGCTTAATTTTCTGTATCCAAATATTAGTAAGGGTATTTGTAAAACAAACACCAAAAGTCCTAAATTAATCACAAACGAACCGCCTGTGAGATAACTAGTCACATTGACAATTAATTGTGAAAGTCCAGTAACACCACCTGTATATAGTTTGACAGGGTCAACGAAAAACACGATGCCTAAAGCATAGATGGATGTTCCTAATATAACTTGATAAAGCATTTTAGCTTCTTTTTTTAAATCGAACTTTTCCATAGTTTATTATCTAACGTTATCTCCTGGTTCTAATGAATTACTTGCTTCAATAATATATAAATCATGATTTTCGGTTTCACCGCATAAAATCATTCCTTCTGAAGGTTCTCCACGAAGTTTCACTGGCTTTAAGTTGGCAATCACTAATACTTTCTTTCCAAGTACTTCTTCGGGTTTATAGAATTCAGCAATTCCTGATACAATTTGCCTAACTCTATCACCAGTATTAATCTCAAATACCAATAATTTTTTAGCATTTGGATGATATTTAGCACTCACTACTTTCCCTACTAAAATATTAACTGTATCGAAAGTATCAATTGAAATTTCTGGTTTCTCTACTACTTCTTTTTTATGTACTGTCGGATTCATTAATGACTTAATAACTTCAATTTCTTTTTCCGCATCAAGTCGAGGAAATAAGTGAATTGGTGTTTTTGTAACCGCGTAAGTATTCTTTAATCCAAATTCAACACTTAAAAATGTTTGAAGTTTATGCTCTACATTTAACATTTCAAATATTTTTGAAGGTGTTTCAATTAGTACCGGTTTGTATAGAATAGTTACAATCCGAATTGACTCTAACAAATGATACATAACCATTTCCAAAACATCTTTTAGTGATTCATCTTTTGCAAGATCCCAAGGCGATGTTTCATCGATAATTTTATTTGTTCTTGCAATAATTTTTGAAACTTCAAATAATGCATTACTGACTTTAAATTCATCCATATATACTTGATAATCAATAAATGCTTTTTTAGCTATTTCTTCTAGATCAATAGCAAATGCATTGTAAGGATGATTAACCGTTTTATTGCTAACAGTTCCATCAAAGTATTTGTTTACCATTGAAATCGAACGACTAACAAGGTTTCCTAAATCATTCACTAAATCTGTATTTATTCTGGATACAAAATCCTCTGGCGTAAATAATCCATCATTCCCATAAGGAAGTTCTCTAACAATATAATAACGGAAAGCATCTAACCCATATTTCTCTGTTAATTGTTCTGGATAGATTACATTGCCTTTTGATTTAGACATCTTTCCGTCTTTCATCAAATACCAACCATGCGCAAACAATCTAAATTTGATTGGAATATTTAAAGCCATTAACATAATTGGCCAGTATATTGCGTGAAAACGCAAAATATCTTTCGCTGTAACATGAAGTACTTCGTCACCATTTACCCAGTATTTTTGATATAGTGAATCATCCTTCGAGTCATATCCAAGAGCAGATAGGTAATTAAGCAAAGCATCTATCCAAACATAAATAACATGTTTTGGATTGCTTTTAACTTTAATTCCCCAGTCAAAACTCGTTCTAGACACACTTAAATCCAAAAGGCCAGATTTTATGAACTGAATTACTTCATTCTTTTTTGTTTCTGGAGTAATGAATTCTGAATTTTGACTAATAAAATCAAGCAATCTGTCCGAATATTTTGAAAGTCTTAAAAAATATGTCTCTTCGGTTACAATTGTGGTTTCTTGTCCACAGTCGGGACAAAAATGACCATCTTTTAATTGTGTCTGTGTAAAATATGCTTCACAAGACATACAGTAATTTCCACTGTACTCTCCTAAATAAATATCATCTTGCGCTAAAAGTTGTTCAAAAGCTTTTTCAACGACGACTTCATGCCTTTTTTCTGTAGTACGGATAAAATCATCGATGTCAATAGATAATCCTTTCCATAAATCTTGGGCAAGTTTTGCGATATAGTCCACGTGTTCAATCGGGGTTTTTCCTTCTTTTTTTGCGGCCTCTTGAATTTTTAGTCCGTGTTCGTCAGTGCCAGTTAAAAAACGGGTGTCATAACCTTGTTCTTCCTTATATCTATTTAATGTGTCACAAAGACAAGTAGTGTACGCATTCCCAATGTGGAACTTTCCGCTTGGATAATAAATGGGGGTTGTAATATAAAATGTTTTTTTCATAGTGACCTCGATATTTTTATTAATATAAGATTCTTCTAGAGACTTCGTCTTTTAGACACTCTCCAAGTAAAGCTTTTATTATTTCAAATGCAAACTCATAAACTGCACCAGCGCCAATGCCAGTAATAATCAAATTATCCCGAACCGCTTTTTCATTCATTCTAATTCCCTTTGGCATGTATTTTTCTGTTCCAGGGAATGAAGTATAATGCACATTGTCAAGTATTCCTAAAACGCCAAATACAGATGGACCAGCACAAATGGCCATGAGCCATTTATTTTGTTTATGAAATGTTTCTACCAATTCTAAAACGGTAGGCGTTTCTCTAAGTACCTTGGCGTGTCCACCTCCAGGTATAAAGAGACCATCAAAGTCAGTGACTTTTACCGCTTTTAAAGACATAGTTGTCATAACCGTTATTCCATATGAACCAGTAACGCTCTTCTTATTAAATACATTAACAAGTTCGCATTCTATTCCGCTTCTGCGTAATAATGCGATTGTCCCAATCGCTTCTATCTCTTCAAAACCATCCGATAATAAACATGCAATACGCATCCGTAATCACCTCATATTAATTGTATTATTATAACACTATTTTATCTTTTTTTCTAAATAATCTTGATAGATTTTGTTTTTAGGTATTCCTGTCATCTGTGATACTTTTTTCATTGCATCGGTTTTAGATAATCCACCGTCAAT
>JAQUZN010000213.1 GCA_028691315.1 Candidatus Izemoplasmatales bacterium
TTGTGCTTGATCATTAGTTAAATTAATTGATTGACTCATATTATATCTACCTCTATAATCTTATTATAACACAAATCAAAAAAAAATGAAAGAGTTTTATCCGTATGAATAAATATCATAATACCCTAGAACTTAATAAAATCATCGAGTATATTAAAGAAGAAACAATACTCGATACCAATAAAGATTATCTCGATAATTTAGTGCTGATGGATGATATAGATGATATCCGTCAATCACTAGATGAAACTGATGAAGCAGTAAAATTAATACTGCGAATGCAAAGATTTCCTTTATATTTCAATAGTCCACTCGACTATATTCTGGGGAAATTGCACAAAAGTGGAGTTGTAAACATCGAAGAACTTTTGGAAATCGGAAAGTTTTTAGATACCATTAAAAACATAGAGATATATATCGACAATTTGGATAGCGCTGAAATTGAATGCCCTCTTTTTAAGATGCAAGCATCTTTATTATTCTATCCTAAGGATTTAAATCTGCGCATCAAAGAGATAGTATCACCATATGGTGAAATCAAGGATGAAGCGAGTACTCTTCTTAGAGATATCAGACGAAGAATAAAAGACACTGAAAAGGCCATTCAGAACAAATTACAGGAAATAATTTCTAAAAATTCTAGTAAGCTATCCCAGAACCTCGTATCGATCAGAAATGACCGCTATGTCATCCCTGTCAAACATGATTACAAGAATTCTTTTAAGGGGATTATTCATGATCAATCCGCTTCAGGAGAAACCGTTTTTCTTGAACCCCAGATTGTCTGTCAATTGAATAATAACTTAAATCAGCTGATTGAAGATGAAAAAAAGGAAATCTATAATATTTTACGGGAGATAAGCTTTAAAATTGATTCTTTTTATGATTCCTTAATAGGAGGTTACAATGTTATCAAACATCTCGATTTGGTCTTTAGTAAGGCTTGTTATGCTATTAGAATTCAAGCTAATAAACCGAAAGTTAACAATCTCGGGATTGTTGATCTAATCAATTGCCATCATCCTTTATTAAATGTCAGTAATGTTGTCAGCAATAATATAAGCATAGGAAAAGATTATCAGGGAATCATTGTCACTGGTCCTAATACTGGTGGTAAAACTGTGCTCTTAAAAACTATTGGTTTGTTATCCCTAATGGTTAAAGCGGGCTTGCTTATTCCTTGTGCCGAAGAAAGCGATATTATGATTTTTGACAATGTTTATGCTGATATCGGTGATGAGCAGAGCATTGATCAAAATCTATCAACTTTTTCTTCGCATCTAAAAAACGTTATTGAGATAATGAATCAGGTAACAAATAATTCTCTGGTTTTACTCGATGAATTGGGATCTGGTACTGATCCAGCTGAGGGCTCATCTTTAGCTATTGCCATTTTTGATTTTCTGATTGCTAAAAAGTGTTTAGTCATTGCCACATCACACTATTCAGAGTTAAAAATACATGCCTATAACTCATCTAATATTATCAATGCTAGTGTTGAATTTGATGTTCAAACATTGAAACCAACATATAAGTTATTGATTGGAGTTCCTGGTCAGAGCAATGCTCTAAAGATTTCAAAAATTCTAGGTCTTTCAGATGAGATAATTGAGAATGCACAAAATTATGCTTATAAGAATAATAATGAAATAACCACTGTTCTCGACAAGTTGATCAAACAATCGCATGAACTTGATCATAAACTCAAGGTAATCGACGAAAAGAATCATTTATTATCTCAAAAAATCATCGAAGCCAACAGAAATATTGAAGAGATTTATCAGGATAAAAACAACATCCTTCATCAAGCCGAAGAAGAAGCAAAAAAAATAATTGCTAAGTCATCACAGAAGATTGAAGCAATACTGTCAGAATTAAATGAGATGAAATTACGCGAGGTTAAACTTCACGAAATTGCTGAAGTTAAACATGAGATTAAGGAATTAAAAGAGAGTATACATGTTGAGGATGATTTTATTGAAAAAGATGAAGAAATAGTAGTCGGATCTAATGTTTATGTAGAGGGCTATAACTGCTATGGAACTGTCATAAAGATAAACAACAATAATAAATATGATGTTCAAATCGGAAATGCTAAAGTGGTTGTTAAGAAAAGGTCTTTGAAGATAAATAAAGAAAAGAATAACCTTAAACAAGCGACTAATAATCCTATATCAACCAGTTCTTCTAACATCAGCACTAAAAAATCAGTAAAAATGAGTTTAGATTTACGAGGTGAGCGCTATGAGGATGCTATAGAAAAATTAGAAAAGTATATTGATGATGCAATTTATGCTGGTTTCTTACAGGTCAGCATTATTCACGGCTTTGGTACTGGAGTTATCAGAGAAATGGTGCAAAAGTTTTTAAAAAACAACAAGTATATTGAGAGTTTTCGCTACGGCGGAGCAAATGAAGGCGGCCAGGGGGCTACTATAGTAACTTTTAAAAAATAAGGAGATAATATGATTGAGAAAATTAGTGAAAGACAATTTAAAGAATTAAAGAACGACTTTGTTGTAGTCGATTTTTATGCTAACTGGTGTGGCCCTTGTAAGATGATATCACCATTTATTTCAGAGATTTCTGAAGAAATTCCATTAGTAGCTTTTAAAAAAATTGATGTTGATGAGAACGAGGATTTAGCAAGTACTCTCAATATTAAAAGTATTCCAACAATCATTATTTTTAAATATGGTAAAGAGATTGATCGCAAAATAGGCTTTGCTTCAAAAGCCGTATTGAAGAACTGGATTCTTGATAAGACTGTCTATATAAAAAAATAGTTTTACAAAAAAATAGTTTTTTGTTATACTATTATTAGGAAAGAAGTGCTATCAATGAAAAATCTAGATATTATCAGTTTTAAACATGATGGGGAACTCCATAGAGTATGGAAAAATGTTTTAAAAATTTTTGAAGATGAAGA